>NZ_JBFBAZ010000216.1:0-9311 GCF_040682475.1 Hamadaea sp. NPDC051192 | reverse complement strand
GGCCGTGCCGCTCGACCGCCGTCAGCGCCTGCGCGCCGTCGGCGGCCTCGCCGACGACCGCGATGCCGTCCGCGCCGTCCAGCATCATCGTCAGCGCTCCGCGTACCAATGGGTCGTCGTCGACGATCACCACTCTGATCATGACGGCCACGGTAGTCGCACGGTGAGCCGGAACTCGCCGTCGGCGTCGATCTCGTGTTCCAGCTCGCCGCCCACCAGGGTCACCCGCTCGGTCAGCCCGGCCAGCCCGGTCCCGGCCCCCGGTCCCGACTCACCCGGGACCGTCTTGTTGCGTACCACGATGGTCGCCGGGTGGGACGTGAGCTGGAGCGTCACCGCCTGCCCGGGGGCGTGCTTGCGCGCGTTCGTCAGTCCTTCCTGCACCACGCGATACGCACACCGCCCGAGTGCCGGCGGCATGCCGTCCAGGTCGAGACCGTCGTCGAAGTCGACGCGCTGGCCGGCCGCCCGCGCCTCGGCGAGCAGTCCGGGCAGGTCGGCGAGGGTCTGTCCGGCGGGCGCGTCCGGGTTGTCGTCGTCGCCGGAACGCATGAGGGTGATCACCTCGCGCAGATCCTCGAGGGCCTGGTGGGCGCCGGCCCGGATGACCCGGGCGGCCTCGGTCAGCCGCTCGGGCGGGGCATCGGGCCGGTACTCGACCGCGCCCGCGTAGGTGGCCAGCAACGACAGCCGGTGGGCGAGAACGTCGTGCATCTCGCGGGCGATGCGGTTGCGTTCGGCCCGGCGGGCCTCGCCGATCCGGCGTTCCTGCTCCTCCTCGGCTCGCCGGGCCCGTTCGTGCAACGCCCGGAGCAGGTTGGCGCGGGCCTGCGCCCACGTTCCCCAGCCCAGCAGCGCCGCGTACGCCGCCGCCATCAGCAGCAGCCACCACCCGTAGGAAACCCCCGCCGGAGTACGCCAGATCCCCTGCACCGCCTGGGCGAGTACGCCGAGCACGGTGACGACGAGCGCTTCGCGGAACGGCCGTCGCCGGGCGGTGTGGAACGCGGCGAAGCTGGCGACCGGCGTCGCGACCGGGGAGACCGCGGCGAGCACTGCGGCGGTCACCCCACCGGCGAACGGCTGCCGGTAGAGCCACGCGGTGACGCCGAGCGACACGAGCGCGACGATCGCGTCGAGCGGAAAGCTGTCGGGGTCGTTCTGGCTCGCACCCCACAGGGCGTACGCGATCAGCGCGCCGATCACGGCGAGCGTGATCGTCAGGCCGGCTTTTCGGGCGTTCACGCTGGCAGGCTAACCAGGGACGGAGCCGGCGACCACCTACTTAAGAAGTAGGCGCGCGACCAAAGCACGAGACGGGGCGGCTTGCGGACCGATGACCCACCCGGTGCGCCGGGGCGAAGCTTCCGGCATGACGAAATCAGTACGCCGCCTCAGCGTCACCGCCGCCGCAGTCGCCGTCGCCGGAGCGGGGTTCGCCCTGCTGTCCGGACCGGCCGGAATCGACCTCGCCGTGCAGACCGGCACCTCGACCATGGAGGTGACGCTCGCCGCCGCACTGATCGCCGGCGCCGTCTCCGCCCTCGCCGGCTGGGGCCTGCTCGCCCTGCTGGAGCGCGTGACCGGCCGGGCGCTGCTGATCTGGACCCTGATCGCCAGCGGGTTCCTGCTGCTGTCGCTGCTGCTCGGGCCGACCGGCGGCGTGTCCGGTGCGGCCAAGCTCGGTCTGGCCGCGCTGCACCTCGCGGTCGGCGCCGTGGTGATCCCGGGCCTGCGCTGGAGCGTCCGATGAGCGAGGTACGCAAGAGCCACGGCCTGTATCACTTCGGCGCGGCGACGCTGCGTACGGGGGTGGGGTGGCGGCGGGCCGTCATCCGGCTCGGTGATCGCGAATGGACCGTCCATCCCACCGACCGTTATCGGATCGGCGTCACGGCGCAGGCCGGCAGCGGCCCGGCCGTGCGGCTGCATCCGCAGAACTCGCACGTGCCCGGCCCCGGTGGCCCGGTCCGGTGGCAGATCGGCCGCCGGGGCGCCCGCCTGGAGCGCGACGGCCGGACCATCGAGCTGCGGTTGCCGGCGTTCTCCCGGGGCGAGGCCCAGGTCGAGGTCACCGGTGACTGGCCGGATCTCGAACTGGTCGTGCTCAGCGCCGTGTTCGCCGTGATGACCCGGCGTCGCCGCCGCACGATCATGATCATCACGATCACCGGGGCGACCGGTCACGGCCCGGTCTTCTGACCACGACCGGCCCGTCCCATCAGGTACGCCGTCGCAAGCGGGCCAGCAGCAGCAACCCGGCGCCGAGCGCCAGCAGACCCACCGCGTACGCCGCCATCCGTCCCGTCGGGGTTCCCGTCACGGGAATGGGTGGCGGCGTCGTACTGCTCACACTGGGCGACGGGGACGGCGACTCCGACGGTGACGGCGACTCCGATGGGGATGGCGTCGGCGCGACGAAGACGTTTGCGAAAGTACAGGTGATGTCCTGCCCGATCACCGGGGTCAGGGTGTTGCCCGGCGTCGGCACGACGGTGCCGGTCCCGGTGAGGACACAGGTGACCGGGTTCTGCGTGTAATCGGCCGGGCCGTCGGCCTCGCTCAGGGCGTATGGGATGCCGGGGATGGCTTGCGCGCCGGTGATCGCGGCATCGCCGTCGTGACCGCTGATGGTGGCCGCGTCGCCGGTCGGCACGGCGTTGAGGAGCCAGGCCGCGGGTTCGGCCGAGCCTCCCCCGGTGTTGTCGACCTGCTTGCGCAGGGTCAGCTTGGCAGGCTGCGCCCGGTTGACCGCCGTGCACTCGGCCTGCTGACCCAGCTGGACGGTGACGCCGCCGTTGAGGCCGTCGTACTCCGGGCCGAGGGTGCCGTCACGCTGCCGCAGCGCGCAGCTCCAACTGCCGGTGGACGGCGGGACGATGACCGCGTTCGGGCCCCGGTCCTGTGCGTACCCGGCCACAGTGGTCTCACCGAGCAGGTGCAGGACGCCCGCGTTGACCGTCGACTGGACGCCGGAGGTGCCGCTGAGGACCGGCGTCCCGTCCCCGGCGTACGCCGTGAGTGTCCAGCTGTCGGCCGGTTCGGCGGCGCCGAAGGCGTTGATCACGCTTTTGAGCAGCGTCAGCTTGGTCACGCAGGTGGCGGTGTTCGTGACGGTGAAGACGTTGGCCCCGGCGACCAGGGTCTTCGTCCCGATGTCGCCCTGGGTGGCGCTGACTGAGCAGCCGGGTGGCAGGAGGTCGGTGTTGACGTCCTCCCCGATCGTGACGGGGTCGCCGGCGAGGTAGCCGCCGTAGGACTGGCCCCAGACCGGTCCGGTCTGACTGGTCAGGGTCAGCGCCGCCTGGAACTCGGCGGGCTGGTTCGGCTCGTCGTAGGAGGTGCCGTCGACGATCCACCTCTTGTTCACGGTGACCGTCGCGGGCGGCACCGACGCGCGGTTGTAGACGGTGCACGTGACGATGGCGTTGCTGAGGGCCGGCACGGTGAAGCCGGTGGCGCCCACGTTGGTGGAGGTGATGGTGTCGCCGTTCGAGGTGCAGGTGGCATTCTGCCCGTTGTTCTGAAGCAGGGTGAAGCCGGTCTGCGGGGTCTCGGTCAGCGTCACCGGGAGCGATGTCGAGCCGTTCAGGTCGGCGGTGAAGCTGACCGCGCCGGAGTCGCCGGCGGTCGTGCCCGAGGTCGGTGTGACGCCCGTCGTGGCGGTGCTGAACTCCCAACCGCCGGCCGGTACGGCGTCGTCGATCGTGCCGGTCGGCGGCACCACCTGCTTGACCACGCTGATCGATCCCGAGCAGGTCCGCAGCGCGATCTCCCGGAAGACGGCGGCGAGCTGGTCGTATCCAGTCTGGACATAGTCGGTGCCTTCGACCGGCCCGGAGATCGCCTGCAGGTTGAGCGGCGAACCGCTGATTCCCGCGCCCACGCCGACCGCGACCACCTTCGTCCCGAGCGCCTTCAGGGCGTTGGCCGAGAAGATCCCGTTCTCCACCTCACGGAACCGGGTGGCATTTCCCGGTCCGTCGGGGCGCGGCCCGTAATAGGTCGGGTTGCCGTCGGTGAGCATGACGACCGCGTCGAACGTGGAGGGTGCCGCGGCCACGGCCCACAACCCGGAGTCCCAGTTCGTGCCGCCTCCGGCGGTCAGACCATTGATCACGTTCTTGACCGTCTGCGCGGACTCGTCGTCCGGCACCGCCGTCGGCCCCAGCAGCGTGCTCGCATTGGTGGCGAAGCTGTAGACGGCGATACGGGACGGAGTGCCGGTGAGCGCGTCGACGAAGCCGTTCGCGGCGTCCTTCACCGTGGGCAACGACGGCGCGATCGACCCGGAGACGTCGACCAGCAGCGCGATGTTCAGCCCGCAGCGGCCCGGCAGCGTCGGGTTGTCGCGTACGTCGGCCCAGAAGTCGCCGCGCGCGGTCAGGTTCGAGTCGCCCGTCGACGGCTCGGGAACCTGGTAGCTCTGGTTGTTGCTGACGTTGCCCGTGAAGTACTGGTTGTACGCCGTCGGCGTCGTGCTGCTACCGCCGGTGTTGAGCTGCGAGATGATCGAGTAGCCCGCGGGGGCGGTGCGTTCGACCACCCAGTACCCCTGATTGTTGCCGTTGCGGGCGGGCACGGTGACGGTGCAGGAGCCGTCGGCGCCCGTCGTGCAGCTCGCGGCCGGGGTGCCGCCCGGCGACCCGGTCGACAGTCCGGCGTACAGGTCGAAGGTGGCGCCGGCCAATCCGGACACGGTCTGCGCGCCGGTGCGGTCGGCACCCTTCTCGATGGTGATGGTGGCGCCCGCTGCCGCCTCGGCCGGGCCGGATCGCCAAAGCGTCCATAGTGTCGGGCCGGCGAGCACGGCGACGACGGCGGCGTACGCCGCTAGGCGGCCGGAGATCGGTCGGCGCAACGTGCCACCCTTCGCCTGACCAGGTCGACGCCTGGCACGAGTCGCGAGGGATGCAACAAAATCCTGCCACGCCGCCATTGCAACGTTTGGTAGCGACACGACTACCGATAGCGATACGTATCCGTTATCCAGACCGTCGTATGACGAGCGCCGACGCCGGGTACGAGCGGGAGCCCGGTGGCCGCCGGTGGAGGAACAGCCGTGGAGGAGCGCGATGTCCGGCGTACCAGAGGAGATCTTCGAGGCGGGCGACCTGCTGGAGGACCGCTATCGCCTGATCGAGCCGATCGCCGCCGGCGGCACGGCGACGGTCTGGCGAGCGCGCGACGAACGCCTGGGCCGGGTGGTCGCGGTGAAGGCCCTCGACCGCAAGCTGCTCAGCGACCCGGTGTCGCGGGCCCGGCTGGGCGCGGAGGCCCGTGTGCTGGCCCGGCTGTCACACCCGTCGATCGCGGTGATCCACGACTACGGCGTCGCAGCGTCCACGCGAACCGGGCAGGCGGTCCCGTTCCTGGTGATGGAGGTGGTCGACGGCGTGCCGCTGGCCGACCTGCTGGCCGGGCGGCCGCTGCCGTGGGGATCGGCGGTGACCGTCGCCGCCCGGATGACCGAGGCGCTCGCGGCAGCCCACTCCCGCGGCGTGGTGCACCGCGACGTCAGTCCCCGCAACGTGTTGCTCACCGCCGACGACGTCAAGGTGATCGACTTCGGGATCAGCGCGTTCCAGGACGAGCCGGGCGGCGAGCCCGGCGCGGAGGTCGTCGGGACACCCGCGTACACCGCGCCTGAGCGGCTCGACGGCGCGCCCGTGCACCCCTCAGCCGACGTGTACGCCGTCGGCATCATGCTCTACCTGATGCTCGCCGGGCGGCTGCCCTGGCGGCCGGCGTCCCTGCTGGAGCTGCTGTCGGCGCACCGGAACCTCGCCCCGGAGCCGCTGCCCGAGATCGACGGGCTGCCGGAGTCCGTCGCGCAGGCGTGCCACGCCTGTCTGGCGAAGGATCCCGCCGACCGGCCGTCCGCCGCCGACCTCGCCCGCATCCTGGGCGAAGCGGCCCCGGTGGACGGGCTCACGCTGCTGGACACCTACCCGACTCGGGAGTCGTCGGAGACGGTGACTCGCGTTCTCGCGTGGCCGACCCTGGCCATCGCCGGATCGTCGCGGCGCTCGGCGCGAGCCGTGGTGGGATCGGTCGCGGCGATCGCGGTGGTGGCGCTGGTCTGGCTCGCCGCGGCGCGGCTGCCCGGCGCTTCCCCGCAGGCGGCTGGGACTCCGGAATGGACGAACCCCCCGGCGACTCCGGCCTGTCAGGTCACCTACCAGGTGCTCGGAGACACCGGGGAGCGTTTCACTGCCGCGGTGACGGTGACCAATACCGGGCCCGACCCGGTACGCGACTGGCGGCTGACCTTCCAACTGCCCGGCCGGCAGCAGGTGGACGAGGCGCTGGCGCAGTGGTGGGAGCAGGACGGGACGACCGTCAGCTCCCGGGTTCAGACCCAGACGCTGGCGGCCGGCGGGACGGCGAAGCTTTCGGTGACCGGTCGCTACACCGGCGGCAACCAGTTGCCAGTCGCGTTCACCCTGCGCGACGCGGACGCCGTGGCGAGCTGCGTACCGACCGTTCTGGCGGTGGTTGCCCCGACGGTGACGCCGGGTCAGACGTCGGCGCCGTCCTCGCAGGCGTCCTCCGTGGCCGCCGACAGCAGCGGCAAGGGCAGCCACGGCAATCGGGGCAAGGGCAAGGGCTGAGGCGCCGTTTATCGGGGTGTCGTTTATCGGGGTGTCGGTTTATCGCGCGGTCAGGCCGTCGCTCGCGAGTCGTCGAAGACCGACGTACGCAGCCCGCCGCGCCCGTGATTGCGGTCGCCGGGACCCCGCAGGCGTACGCGGGTGGTGACCGTCGTCCCCGCCGGTCCGGTCTCGATGTCGAGGTCGTCGGCGACCATGCGGACGATCCACAGTCCGCGACGGCCGGCCTGGCCGGTCTCCGCCGAGTCCGCGGCCATGGACGGATCCGCTCCCGCCGACTCCGGTTCGGCGATGCCCGGACCGGCATCCTCGACCTGGCAGT
The DNA here is from genome assembly GCF_040682475.1 of Hamadaea sp. NPDC051192. Taxonomy (NCBI): domain Bacteria; kingdom Bacillati; phylum Actinomycetota; class Actinomycetes; order Micromonosporales; family Micromonosporaceae; genus Hamadaea; species Hamadaea sp. NPDC051192. The sequence continues at coordinate 2,375 of NZ_JBFBAZ010000216.1, read as the reverse complement.
AGACGGCGTCGCTGGTCCGCCACAGCCGTAGCCGCCCGCGTCCACCGCCATGGCGGATCGCGTTGACCGCCAGTTCGCTCGCGATCAGCAGGACCGCCTCGACCGTCGTCGGCCCGGCTCCGCCCGATTGGGCGTGCGCGACGACGGTCTGCCTCACCTGGTACAGCTGGCCGGCGGCGAACCCGATGTCGAGCAGGCTCTCCGCCTGCTCCGGAACCAGGCGCGCTCCTGCTACGCGGTCGGCTGTGGAGCCGCCGTCCGCTTGGTCGGACATGATTGCCCGCTCCTCCCGTTCACCCCCGATGGACGCGTCACCGCCATGACGCGTACGCCGTTGTTGCGCCGACACTAGCGGCCAACCACGGTTTTCACCTATGTCGGTCGAGGTACTACTTTCCATGACAATAGGGTCACGATCCGTGGGGAAACGTGAGCCCGAACGCGAGCGCGGTACCCCGTGCGGTTTCGCGGCAAACCGCACTTCGCGAATCTCTCCGAAAAGTGCGGGCGAATCACTGCTGGCGCGTGGACTCCGCGTACGCGGGTGCCCGGCGAGCTGCTGGAATGTCGGTCGGCGGCGGGGTGAGGATGACGGCGGTCCCGTACGCGCACACCTCGAACCAGCTCTCGGTGACCTGGCGATGATCGAAGCGCATGGCGATGACGGCGTCCGCCCCGAACTGGGCGGCGGCGGCCGTCATGTCGTCGACCGCCTCCCACCGGCAGGCGACGAGCAGATCCCGGCGCACTTCGGCGCCGTTGCTGCCGCCGGTACGCAGATTGACGAAACCCTCGCCGTACGGGTTCTTCGACCGCGCCGCGATGCCGAGAACCTGACCGAGGACGTGCTGGACGGTGCGCCCGTGGACCACGTCGGTGGTGACCACGAGGACGCCGTTGCGCAGGGACAGCCGGTGGTTGGGGGCGGTGTTCGGGGCGGTCATGTCATACCCGCCTTTCGAGAGAAGTGGATCGACGACCGGAAAGGACGAGATGAGGCCGTCGGCCAATTCCCCAGCATGGCCTGACTTATCCGATATATGCCACTGGTTACCTCCAAAGAGGTACGAGCCCGTGTAGAGAAGCTGTAGGCGGACTGAAGGTGATCTTCCTACCATCGAAGCCCTCCAGTTGATCAGTCCAAGGAGGACACGCCCGCATGATCGCCTCCCCGCACGAGCTCTCCCCCACCCGACTCCACCTCGGCGTACGCCACCTCGCCGCCGGCGTAGCCCTGCTGGCACTGACCGGCGCGGCCGTCCTCGCCGGCGACGTGCCGCCCGCCCACGCCGCCCGGGTCAACGCGACCTGTGCGAACACCACCGCGGACGCGGCGACCATCCAGACCGCGATCAACTCCTCGGCGGCCGGCGACGAGATCGTCATCAAGGGGCCCTGCCTGATCAACGCCACGATCAGCCTCACCGACGACCGCACCTACCGCGGCGACGGCGCCGGCACCACGCTCAAGCAGGCCAACGGGGCGAACCTGAAGGCGATGCTCGCCTCCGCGCCCTGGGTCGCCAACAACACCTGGGTCGGCTCCGGCGTACGCGTCGAGCGGCTCACCCTCGACGGCAACTCGGCCAACAACACCGGCACCTCGCCGCTGGTCCTCCAGACCTGGGACAGCCGGGTCTACGACATCCGGGTCTACAACGCCCCGGTCGACGCCATCCTGCTCACCACCGTGACCGCCAACGGCACGCAGATCACCAACACCGCGGTGAACAACGTCCTCAGCGACATCTACATCGAGGGCGCCGGCGGCTCGGGCATCCACGGCTACGACCCGGCCAACCTGCTCACCGACACCGTGATCGAACGCAGCTGGATCGCCGGCACCGGCGGCAGCGCGGTCGCCACCGACAACGCGGCCGGCTGGCAGATCCGCGACCTGCACCTCTACGAGGTGACCAAGAACGGCATCGACGCCAACCGCTGCTACAACACCGGCATCCACGACAACTACATCGAGGACTTCGGTTCTCAGGGCACCTCGGGCACCACCTACTACGGCATCCGGTGCACGGTCCAGGACAAGGCGCCGTCCTCGATCAGCGGCAACACGATCAACCAGTTCGGGACCTTCCCGAGCACCGGCACCTTCGTCTACATCGGATTGGACGGGGTCAACGGCGGCGGAACCGGCTTCGTCAGCGTCACCGGCAACGGCGTCCTGGGCAAGGGCACCACCCGCGAGACCGGCCTCAACTACCAGAAGGGCAGCGGGACCGCGCTCACCGTGGCCTCCACCGGCAACGTCGTCACCTCGGTGGGCACGGCCCGCACCGTCGGCACCGGCGTCACGGTCAGCGCCGGGGTCTGATCACCCGTCGTGGACCCGGCCCGCCGCCGGGCCCACGTTTGCGCAG
>NZ_JBFBAZ010000215.1:0-9365 GCF_040682475.1 Hamadaea sp. NPDC051192 | reverse complement strand
AATCGATGGTCATGGTGGCGTCGCCGACACCAGTACCGAGCCAAAACAAGCCACTACCAGCGAAGACTCAACCTCAGCCAAGTGCGGCTGGAGTACTAGCCACCGAGCCTGGACCATACGTGTACCACATGTATGGACAAGAAGTGCGACGCGTCAATCTCGACTGTGACGACTGCTGACCACGCTGAAGCCAGTCCGTGCTGGCCGCTACCGAAGCGATACCGAGCCGTGAGCGGCCGACAGCTTGGCCCCATCCCCTCACCAGCCCCTTTGCTGGCGAGCCGTTGAAGGCTGCAGAGGTCACCGCTGAGGATCTACACATTGGCTCCTCGGCAGCGCCTCCAAGATCGGCTAAGGCCTCCGCCGACGTGACGAATGATGTCCCGCGGCATCCGAGTGCCGATGTCTTCGGCAGAGTGTCATGGTGTGGGCGGTGGCTGTGGCGATCGCCTTCCACGGTGCGCTGTCGAGCATCTTGACTCGGGTTCCTGGGCAGGCCGCCCGGGCGGAGGTTGCCGTCGACGGAGAGCGTCACGTTGTGTCGTCTTCCTGCGGACAGCCTCGATGTGGGCCTGACCTGCGCCGCCGTTGAGGCTTGCGCTCTGGTGGGCGAAGAACACTCTGGTCGGCGGCATCGATCGCGGCCTGGAAGATTGTCAGCGAGGCAGGCGGCCAGGGCCACGCTGTTGTCAGCCGAGTTGAGGTGGGGTAGTGCGAACGTCGTCCGCGCTCTCCCCTGCCCAGATGCCAGTTGTTGTCGTTCCGGGGATTCTTGCACCGGCAGTCGATGTCGGATCTGGCGGAATCTCCTGATTGGTCGTTGGTCGTTGGTCGTTGGTCGCTCATCGCTGTCGATCAGCAAGTTCACAGGAACCCATTGACGCCTGGCGTTCCCAATGATCTACGGCGGTGACGGCGTCCAGCGCCGCCGTGCCGGTTCGACAGATCGCTTCCTCGACGTCGTCGTCACCGGATCTCAACTGGTCGCTGTGGCCTGAGTGGAGCCTGTACACGGTTCCCGATCTGGACATGTACAACTCGAGCTTCTCACAGATCCCCCGGGACGTGACCGGCGAGCGGACCCGCCAGTGGCAGTGCCAGATCGGCGATGAGTTGCACCATGGCGGGCCGCGGTGGCAGGTGGTGGCGGCGAACGCGCTGGCCGGCCCGCCGGGCACTCCAGATGACATCGAGGACGAACTGCAGGCAGCCGGCGACGCTGACGCCGCCGAGTATCCACTGCTGCACAAGCGCGATGCTCAGGAAGCCGCCTGGTATGCCCAGCTGAACTCGATCTCGGGCGCTTACGGTGTCACGCCGTCGTTCGGCTACCCGACCGACGCGTTCCTGTGGGAGAGCATCCACTTCAGCCGGACGCAGCCGCATGCCCCGCTGGCCAGTGCTGCGACCGTCAGCCGCATCCGGGACATGATCACTGCTGGGATCGCGACGGACGCATTCCTGCAGGCCTATACGGCGTACTGGGACTCGATGTACCCGGGCTACGGCACGGCGCTGGCAATCCAGGCACTGACGGTCAAGATCACCGCTGATGACGCTCGCCGGTTCCTGCAGTATGGGGGCTTCCCCAAGGTAGCTCCGACACGTGGCACACCGGAGTTCCGGGTGGAGGTCGAGGCGGTCAAGTCCCGCTGGGCATCATGCGATGTCACCAGCCCGCCGGACCCCTATCGGGTGCTGACCGATGTCGTCACGACTGCCCGCGCCGAGTGGGAGGCCGAGGTCGGCGCCCAGACGTCGGCGCGCAACGCGATCGTCGCTTCGCAGATCGCTGCGTGGGAGCAGATGCGCGCGGCGAACGAGGCCCTGATCGAGTCGATGGGCCAGGCGTGGGTCGCCGAGCGTGCGCTGTATTACCAGAAGGCGCGGGGCACCCAGATCACCCCGGCTGAGATCGCAGCGATCAACACGATCCTGCAGGACGTCCAGACCCGTATCGGCACACAGGTCGGCGTCGCGAATCAGAAGGTGACCGCCGCGGTCGCCGAAGGCGCCAAGGTGGACACAGCGGTAGCGCAGGCCAAGACAGCCGCCGAAGCCTACGGCGCGCCGCCGGGACGGGCACTGCTGTACGCGCACCAGTCGGCGCAGGTGGTGAAATCGCTGATCGCGGCTACGCAGGCGGCCGCCGGGGCAGCGAATACGGCGTGGCAGGCGTCGAAGACTACCGGCACCGATAGCGAGGCGCTGTGGGCGCAGGCGCAGGCGCAGGCGTATGCGGTCCAGGCCCAGGCCCGCCGGTACGCGGCTGAGTACGCCGCCTACGAGGCGCACAACGCGGCCCTTTGGGCCGCTAACGAGGCGCAGAAGGCAGCTGACCTGGCCAACCGGGCCAAGGACGACCGGATCAAGGCCGAGGCGGCCGAGGCCACGGCGAAGGCGGCCGCCGCCGACGCGCACGCCAAGATGCTGGCCGCCAAGGCCGAACGCGACAACGCCGCCGCTCAGCGGGCGAAAGCTGAGGCCGAACGGCAGAAAGCGGCTGACGCCGAGGCCCGTGCACAGCAGCAGAACAGCAACGCCCAGCAGGCCCGGCAGACGGCTCAGGACCAGGCCGCGATTGCTGCGGAGAAACGCTACGAGGCTGAGGATTCCGAGCGCGAAGCCAGCAACCTGCGCAATGTTGCGATCAACGCAGAGCTGAGCGCACAGGCGAAGGAAGCACAAGCCGCAGCGGCGGAGGCAAAGGCGTCCGCGATGGATGCGGGAGAGGAAGCGGACGCTGCCAGGGCAGCGGCTACCGCCGCTCGCGCCGCAGCGAACGAAGCGGCTCAGTATGCGCAGAGCGCTCGTGCCGCTGCGGGTGACGCGACTGCTGCGGCCTCAGCCGCACGTGCTGCCGCCACCGAGGCTCAAGCGTCCGCCGATCGCGCACAGGCAAACGCAAAGGCAGCCGAGGCCGATGTCGCGATCACACAAGCGCAGCTAGCCGAAGCCCACGCAGCGGCCGCCGACGCAACCTGGGCTTCGCAGGAGGCCGCCCAGGCTGTGGAGGCTGCCAAACAGCAGGCTGACGTCGCGGCGCAGCACGCCGCCCAAGCGCGCGCGGAGGCGGAAGCGACCAAGGCGCAGGCGCAGTTGTCGAACGAAGCCGCTGCGGTCGCAATCGGCAAAGCTCACGCGGCTGCCGACAACGCCGCGGCGACGCGTGATGCCGCGCTGACCGCTGTCGCCGCGGCTGACAACGCGATCGTTCTCGGCACCAAATTTGCCGAGACCGATACTTCTGCCGGCATGGCTGTGCTGACCGGACAGCAGGTTAAGACCCTCGCTGAGCAACAAGCAGCTGCGGCCGAGGCCAAATCCGCCGAGGCTGCTCGAGCCGCGCAGGCAGCCGCCGAAGCAGCCGCACAAGCTGACGCAGATTCCAAGCTCGCAGCGCAGGCTGCCGCATCGGCCGCAGCGGACGCGGCAGCGGCCCAGCAAAGCGTTGCCGCAGCTGCCCGGTCCGCTGCGGAGGCAGCTCAGGAGGCGGCGGCGGCCGCCGCGTCTGAGGCCCGCACCGCGCAGTACAACGCACAGGCGCAACAGGATGCTGCGTTGGCTGCGCAGTATGCCGCGGAGGCGGCCGCCGAAGCTGCGGCGGCCCTCGATGCCGCGGTTGAAGCCGAACGAGATGCGGCGGCCGCCCGACAGGCGGCCAACCAGGCGGAGGCTGCCGCAGACGCCGCACGTCAAGCTGCCGAGCAGGCGGAGCGTGACGCGACTGCGGCTGAGGCGGCCGCACAGCATGCGCTGGCCGATGCCGAGCAGGCGCAGCAATACGCTGCTCTCGCTGAAGCCAACGCCGATGCACAAGCGCGTGCCGCGCTGGGCACGAATTCACCCACGGGTGAGGCGGGCGTGCAGGCATTGCCGCACGTCACGACGAAGGTGGTGCATCAGACTCCGATTGTTTGCCCGCCAGAGAGCAATTCGGAGTTCTGCGAGACCACCGTCACGTACGAAATTACCGGAACGATCGACTTCGTACTCGTGACATGCCCCGATCTCGCGGACATCTTCTGCCCCGATGAGATGACCACCGACCACCTGGCCACCGTCACGCTGGTGCCCAAGACACGCGACCAGCTCGTGCAGCTCAATCGCGAAGACGTCTTCACGCTTCTGAAGCGGTTGGGCGAGGCACTAATCAGTGACTACGTCAACTGCGCCAAAGGCCTGGGCATCGTCGATGGCCAGGAAGGCACGCCTGACAACTGGGAAGCGTCGTGCGGATGGGTAGCCGCCGACCTCGCCTTGCCGCTGATCCTCGGCAGAGTTGCGACGGCCATCAGGGCGCTTCGGGTGGCGATGCGCACCGGGACGGGGTTCGTCGAGGCGTACACCGCCCTGCGGACAGCCGAGATCGCCGCCGGGACACTCGCCAAGATCGAGCGGGAGATCTACCGCGCGTTGCAGGACTCCTGCATCGTGCACAGTTTCGCCGCCGACACCCCTGTACTGCTGGCCGATGGCAGCACGAAACCCATCAGCCAGATCGCCGTCGGTGAACATGTTCTGACGACCGACCCCGCAACCGGTCAGAACGCTGTGGAAGACGTCACCCAGACGTTCAAGAACCGCGACCTCGAACTGTCCGACTTGACCGTGCGAAACGCGGCCGGCCATACGTCGGTCGTCCACACAACGCCACATCACCCGTTCTGGGTGGACGGGACGCTGCACAGGTGGGTCGACGCCGCCCGCCTCGAACCCGGTGACCGCCTGCACGCCCTCACGGGCCAGGGCCTCACCGTCGAGTCCGTCAGAACGTTCACCAGCCAGCGCGACATGTACGACCTGACAGTCGACCGTGTCCACACCTACTACATAGTCGTTAACGGCGTCCCGGCCCTGGTCCACAACTTCGGCGCCCGTGACTGCGGGCTCATGGTCCGCTACGCCAGCGAAGGACTCCCGAAGCTAGCGCACGAGTGGCGGGTTGCATCCGGAAACGCCTACAACTACGCGCGAAACGTCGCGGCCGCAGTTGTCGAAGTTGACGGGGTGGAAACGGTCGTCTACGGCATCAGCCAGGGGGACGACCTTCACTCCGAGATCGACATCATCAACAAGATCAAGGCGATGAAGGACAATGGGCAGACGGTCGGCAAGATCACCGAACTGTATAGCGATCGGCAAGTATGCCTCAGATGCAACCCAGCCTTGCAGCCGTATATTGCAGACAACCTGGAAGTGAAGTTCGCCGTTTACTATGACGATCCAAACCCGGAGCTAGCAAAGCTCATCAACCAGCAATCTCGGGACCTCCTCAAAGGTATGATCTACGCACACCTTTAGGTGGCAACTTTGATACGTTGGTCGCGATCCCTTGCCGGGTCGCGACCAACGTTTACGTGCTTGCGGAGACCTTATGATCGGCGAACCCCCGCCCTCGATCACCGATGATGACATCCTTCGACTTCGAATTCTCGGCAACGAAGTCAAGGAAGCCCTCACCGGTGCCGGACTTCCCGCGACGTTCGTGCCCGAACCGGCGGGACCGCCGCCCGTCACCATCGGCGCATGTATTCGCATTGATCAATATAATTCAAGTGTTGTCTACATCGAGTGGGAAATCGGCCCGGCCCTTCGGAGGCGCGCCGCGATGCTGCCGCCGCGAGACTTCACGCATCCAGATGCCAGAGTTGCCGTCGTTGCAGCATTGGCGATGGGCGAGGCAATGCGAAGGATCCTAGTAGAAGCTGGATTTGAAGCCGATCTGGGATACGACATGGCTCCCGGCGCGGTATGGGTCAGGCGCCCGGATGACCAGAGGCGGTAATCGTTCGATATTCGCCTGGGTGACTCGGTAGCAACTGCTCAGCATTGTGGATCTTGAGAGATGAAGCGCCTTCTGCCACCTGTAAGAGGTCGAGCAGGATCTCCCAATGGGGGTTGTCGCTGCGGTATGAGTCGGCTGTGGTGCGCCGCCACAGCCCACGCGGACTAGCCGCGTCCTGCCAGTAGCTTTACCAATACTCGCCATGAACCGCCGGATAGGAGATCCGGCGTTCATCGGCCAGGATCTCCCGGATCTGGGAGCGAAGATCGTCGAAGCCGTCGCCGGCCGTTAGGTGCCCGGTTTCGGCGTTCCGGGCGCGTACCCAGGCCAAGGCCGGCGCGCTGTCGATCTCCTCCAGCCACCGCCACGGGTCGTCGTCTGTTGATACCACGGCACCACTATGGCTGCGACTTCCGCCCCGCACCAGAATCGAGTCGAGTTGCCGTCCAGCGCCATGCCAAGAGCACGGTCAGCGTGTATGACCCGACAAGGTTCACAGTGACAGTGGGCAGTCACGACCACGGTTACGGCTGTCGCGTCCGGAACCGTCAGTGCCTTGGTTATTGGGCCAGTTGTTCGCCCGCTCCATACGTAAAGCACAGTGGCAATTTTGGGTAGCGGGCGGTCAACTCCGCCTGAGCGCGAACGGGATCCAACGTGGTCACCAGCACGCAGTTGTCGCGGTATTCCGGGCCAAACTGGTTCAGTGCCAGGCCTCGCGATTTCCAATATTCTTGATCAGCAAGGAGCTGATCGGTCGTCGCGAGGAGATCCGCGTAGGAGTGGGTCGCGCACATCATGACGATCTTCTCGTGTCCGGGTATGGCAGCCACGGCACGATCGAATTCGTGCGACGGGATCCGCCACACCAGGACTCGATCGTGCTCGGTGTCCATGATCAGCCCGGCGTAGGTCGTGCGGTATTGGTCGTCGCCCAGGCGATGTACGGCATCGGCGAGCGCGGATAGCCCCGCCGAGCCGCCCGGCTGTGGGGTGGCCTCGCCGGGAGCTGGGCTCATGGGTGTGGTCGGTAGGGTGGAGCCGGCGCATGCGTCGCTGCCGAACAGTGGTGCCAATGCACCGCCTCGGTAAGCTTCGACGCCGATGGCTACTCCTGCGGTGATCAGCAGGACGAGCGCTGCGGCAGAAGTGATGCTGATCCGGCGGCGGCGGCGGGCGCGGCGGTGAATGTTTTCCAGCGGAGCGGTTGAGAGGCTGGCCGGCGGCTCGGGGAGAGCGTCGGTCAGGAGCCGTCGCAGGTCATCGTTGCTCATCGGTTACCTCCAGCTCCCCGGTGGCGAGGGCTTGAATCGCCTGATCACGACGTAGGCCGTGGAGGGCACGGGCGGTGTAGGACTTGACCGTGCCGACGCTTATGCCCATCACGTGCGCCGTTGCCGTCTCGGTCAGGTCGGCGTGATATCGGAGCATGAGCACTGCGCGCTGCTGCCGGGGCAGTTGCTGTAGTGCTGCGGCGAGTGTCGCTCGCAGGTCGAGATCGTCGGACGGCCGCTGTGAGGATGGTTCGGGAACCGCATCGTGCGGGACTTCGCCGCGCCAGCGGCGCCGCCACCACGACAGGTGGGTGGTTGCCATCATGCTGCGCAGGTAGGCGTCGGGCGCGTTGTCTCGGATGCGCTGCCAGTGGCCGTAGGCGCGGGCGAGCACGGTCTGCACGAGGTCTTCCGCGCGGTACCAGTCTCCCGTGAGCAGCCACGCGGAGCGCACGAGGCGGGGCCACGCCGCTCGCACGTACTCGTCGAAGTCTTGGCCGGTGTGCTCCATCACTGGTCTAACAACGCCGGGCGGGGGAATGGTTGCCCGCCCGGCGTAGATCTTGTGGTTCCCTACGGTTACTACCCAGTGACGATCGTGGCACCGAGATAGGAGACGGTCTGCGTGACGTCGGCATAGACGATCCGGTAGTAGCAGCTATATGCAATTCCCGTGCAGGACGCCGAGTATCCGACCACGCCGGCACTGATGATGCCCTTAGCGATCACCCTGCCGTTGTCCGGGGCGGGGATCTCGAACACCGGACCGCCGCTGTCACCCTGCCCGGCCGCATTCAGATGACCGGTTTGCTCGGCGATCACCATCGGCGACTGTCCACCGATGGTCTGGTTGTTGCTCTTGACCTGGATTCCACAGCGAACACCGGAGGCGGCGCCCGACGTGCATAGCCAGTTACCGACGGCGCTGAACGTCGCCGATTGAACGCCCTTGGTGACGCTGGACTCGTTCCACGGCCCGTCCCACATGCGCCCGGTCCCGCGAGCGTCGACCAGGGCGATGTCACGGGTGGTGTTCCTGTTGCCGAGCGTGCCCATGTAGTCGTTGCCGCCGTCGTAGACGCTGGCGCCGCTGCTGCCGCAGTGCGCGGCCGTCAGCAGCTTCGTGCGCCCGCCGTGGTTGACGGTAAACGAGTTCGTGCAGGCACCGCTTCCGATCAGGAGGGTTCCACCCGCGTAGTAGGGCGATTGGTCGTCCTGCCGTGACACCAGTTGGACGAGCGTGGTCGCATCCTGTGTGTGGACCGTGGCGACCTTGGCGTTGTCGAGCGCCGATTGCGCCTGACTTGGAAGATCCGCGCCACGCCGCGTCTTCACCTGAAGCCCGCTGGCGTCGGGAAGCGGCCCAACCTCGATCAGCTCCCGATGCCGGGAGAGGATCGCCGCTTCACGCAGGAGCTGCTCCTGTGTGAAGCGCGCCGGAAGGATCTTCACCGGGATTTTGGTGCGCATCTGGTTGATGACTGCCTCGACATTCGAGGGAACGTTGCCGTGCCAATACACCAGCAGTTCCCGATTCTCGGGGGCGGCGATGAACGAGCCGAGCCCCGAGTGCGCGGACGAGTTGGCTGCGGCGGCGATCGCCGCCGCAGCTGCGTTCATCCGGCCCTGTACCTCGAACAGCTCGCCCCAGCTGGCGAACCCGCCGGGGACGGGCTCGGAGATCGCCAGAACGAAGCCGGAGGCCGCCCCGGCACTGTCCTGGCCAGCGACCGCCGGCAACGCGGTGGCGCCCGTTGTGGCGACTCCGAGCGCCATGATCGCGACGATCCGAATGAGCCTGTGTCTCATAGTTCCTCCCCATGGATCTGAGAACACAAAGAGACTGCGAGGAAGCGCATCGCAGTCGAACGCCTGTACTAATTGACAGGCTTGACAATCATGCTGGTTGCATGTCGTGCTGTCAACCGCTACGCGGGCGGACTGGGCGCTTGGATCGGCGTGGCGTTGCTGACGGGTGTCGGGACTGCTCGGCCGGCTTGGTGCGTTCTTGGTCGGCGGTGATCGGTCCGGTGCGTCTGCCGAGCTGTTTGCTTTGGCGGCACCGTGGAAGAAGTCGCGGCCGCGGGCGGAATATGGGTCGGACAGGTGCCGCATTCCGTTGCTAGTACGGCAGTCACGGTTCACCGTCTGAGCTGCTCGTCTTCGATGGCGGCTCGTCGTTTGTGGTGGCTGGTTTTGGCCTGGGTCTGATGGCATCGTCTCCATGCCGACCAGGTGAGGGCCGCGGCGAGGTCGACGGGTCGGGTCGTGATTGTGTTGATCAGGCGGCGGACCTCGGGCAC
>NZ_JBFBAZ010000214.1:0-9441 GCF_040682475.1 Hamadaea sp. NPDC051192 | reverse complement strand
GCCTTCTGATCCCTCGCCCCGTGGGCGCCCTCGTTGATCATGGAGTTTGCCCCCTCGCCACGCCGTCGAGACCACGGTTAACTCCATGATCAACGCGGCGGCAGCGAGCGGCGCGGCGGCAGCGAGCGGCGCGGCAGCCGCGAGCGGCGCGGCGGCGGCGAGCGGGGCGTCAGGGAGCGTCAGCGGCCTGTCAGCGAGGTGTCAGTACCCCTCGGCAGAGTCCGGGGCATGACGAACGCGATTGTTGCGGAAGGGCTGGTCAAGCACTACGGCGAGACCAAGGCCCTGGACGGCGTCGACCTCGCCGTCCGGACCGGCTCCGTGCTCGGCGTACTGGGTCCGAACGGGGCGGGGAAGACGACGCTGGTCCGCATTCTGGCCACACTGCTGACGCCGGATGCGGGGCGGGCCGTCGTCGGGGGGTTCGACGTCGTACGCCAGGCGCACCAGGTCCGTGGCCTGATCGGGCTGACCGGCCAGTACGCCAGTGTGGACGAGAGCCTCACCGGTGTCGAGAACCTCCTGATGATCGGCCGGTTGCTCGGTTTCGGCCGCCGGGACGCCCGGGCGAGGGCGACCGAGTTGCTCGCCGACTTCTCGTTGAGCGATGCGGCCGACCGGGCGGCGAAGACCTACTCCGGCGGTATGCGACGGCGGCTGGACCTGGCGGCGAGCCTGGTCGGCCGGCCCCGGCTGCTCTACCTGGACGAGCCCACCACCGGCCTCGATCCCCGGGCCCGCCTGGAGATGTGGGACATCGTCCGGGCCCTGGTCGCCGACGGCGTCACCGTGCTGCTCACCACGCAGTATCTCGAGGAGGCCGACCAGCTGGCGGACGAGATCGTGGTGGTCGACCACGGGAAGGTGATCGCCGGGGGCACCCCGGCCGAACTCAAGTCCCGCACCGGCGCGCAGACCCTCGCCGTACGCCCCGTCGACCCGACCGATCTGGAGATCGTCACCAAGGTCGTCGCCGAGGTCGCGCGTACCAGTCCGGAGATCGCGGACAGCGTGGTGACCGCGCAGGTGACCGACCCCGCGGCCCTGCCCGCCGTGGTCCGCCGCCTCGACGACGCCGAGGTGGCCGTGGCCGAGCTGACCCTGCGCACGTCCACCTTGGACGAAGTCTTCCTGAGCCTGACCGGCCACCGCACCGACCAAGAAGGAGTCCCGGCGTGACCACTCTGGCCGTCCCCAGCCGCGTGAGCCCGCTGACCGGGCTGAAGAACACGGCCACCCTGGCCTGGCGCAGCCTGGTCAGCATCAAGCACAACCCGTTCGAGATCATCGATCTCAGCATCCAGCCGCTGATGTTCCTGTTGCTGTTCACCTACACGCTGGGCGGTGCGATCGCCGGGTCGACGGACAAGTACCTCGCCTTCGCCCTGCCCGGGATCCTGGTGCAGAACACCATCTTCGCCACGATGAACATCGCCCTGCTGCTCAACAACGACCTGACCAAGGGCGTCTTCGACCGGCTGCGGTCGCTGCCGATCTCGCGGTGGTCGCCGCTGGCCGGGCGGATCCTCGCCGACACGGTGAAGCAGGCCTGGTCGGTCGCGTTGCTGCTGGGCTTCGGGCTGATCCTCGGCTTCCGGGTGCAGACCAGCTTCTGGGGCGTCCTCGGCACCTTCGGGCTCATGCTGGTCTTCTGCCTCTGCGTCGCGTGGATCGCGGTGCTCGTCGGCGTGGTCGCGTCGGCCGAGGACAAGGTGCAGATCTTCATGTTCTCGTTCATGTTCCCGCTGACCTTCACCAGCAACATCTTCGCGCCGACCGAGTCGATGCCGGGCTGGTTGCAGTCCTGGGTGAAGATCAATCCGGTCACCATCCTGGCCGACGCGGTCCGCGCCATGCTCAACGGCGGCGACGTCGCGACGCCCGTGCTCCAGTCACTCGCCTGGGCGGCCGCGATCCTCGCGGTCTTCGCTCCGCTCGCGGTCTGGCGGTTCAAGCGCCGCGTCTGACCCGGCGGTCAGAGCAGCTCCAGCACATTCTCCATCGTGTACGCACGGCCGCGCTCGACCGCTTCGGCAAACGCCGAGGGGCCGAGCGCGGCGCGTACCGCGGACTCGACCCGGACCCGGTCGACGACCGCTTGGTCCTCCACCCCGACGATCTCGGCGGCGGCGCCCAGGTGCATCGCCGCCTTCGTCATCTCCCCCTGCCGCTCCGCGAGGTCGGCCAGGCCGATGAGGACCATCCCGACGATCGGCGAGTCCCCGGCGGACAGCCCTTCCTCCAAGGCTGTGCGGTGCTCTCGGAACGCCGTCGCGTACTCGCCCTCGGCGGCCAGCGTGTAGCCGAGGCCGTTGTGGATCATCGCGCGGAACTGCGGGGCCGACGACGCCGGGCCGAGCTGCGCCAGCGCCGTCTCCATGAACCGCCGGGCGGTCGGCAGATCGCCTTCGAGCCGCGCCAGGTTGCCCCGGCCGTAGGAGACGACGGCGTGGACGTGCGGCTGGGTGGCGTCCTGGGCCAGCTGAGTGGCCGTCTCGATGGCGTCCCGCGCCGCGTCCAACTCCCCCGCCAGGTAGAGCGCCCAGGCCAGGTTCATCCACTGCTGAACCTGATCCTCCTGCGCGCCCAGCTCCGCGGAGAGGCCGATGGTCTCCCGGGCATACTGGGCCGCGGCGGCGAAGTCGCCCACGTTGTTGGCCATGGTGCCGAGGGCGTCCAGGACGAGCGCCAGGCCCCAGCGGTCGCCGATGCTCCGGAACCGTTCGAGCGCCGCCGTGAAGTCGCGGACGGCCACGTCACGGTCCCAGCCCAGGTTGATCGCGGCGTGCCCGTGCAGCGCACGAGCGGTCGCCGCGACCCAGGGGTCCGGGTCCTCGAAGTACCGGGCCAGGATCTCCGCCTCGCTGCCGAGCCCGTTGATCCCGCTGGACATCAACGCCCGCATCGGTTCGGCCAGCCGCAGCATCGGATGCTCCGACTCGTGGCCTCGGGCGATCTCGGCCGCCTCGTGGAGGACCCGGGTGGCGTGCTCGAAGTCGCCGAAGGTCTCGACGTAGATGACCGCGGAGAACACCTTCGCCAGCGCGAAGTACCGCACCGGCGCCTCGCCCGGCAGGTTCAGCGCGTCCTCCACCAGAACGGTGGCCTCCGACCGGTAGTTGCGCAGCCACCAGTACCAGCCGAGGCCGGCGATGAGGCGTACGGCGGTCTCCTTCTGCCCGTGCGCGACCGCCCAGCGCAGCACCGAGAGGAGGTTGTCGTGCTCGGTCTCCAGCAGCCGCAGCCAGGGCAGCTGATCGGCCGTACGCAGCCGAGCCTCGGCTGTCTCGGCCAGCCCGACGAAGTACTCCGTCCAAGCCTTGCGGGCGTCGGCCTCCTCGCCGGACTCGGCGAGCCGCTCCAGCCCGTACTCCCGGATCGTCTCCAGCATCCGGTAGCCGATGCCCTCCGCCCGGATCAGCGACTTCTCCAGCAGCGCCCCGACGACGTCCAGGGCGTCCGGGCCGAGCAGGGCCTCGGCCAGCTCGACGCTGACCACCGAGGTCGCCATCGCCAGCCGCTGCCAGCCCCGGCGTTCGTCGTCGCCGAGCAGGTCCCAGCTCCAGTCGATGACCGCGCGCAGCGTCTGATGCCGGGGCAGTGCCGTCCGGGAACCGCCGCGCAGCAGCCGGAACTTGTCGTCGAGCCGATCCGCCAGTTGTCGAGCCGGCATGCTGCGCAGGCGGGCCGCCGCCAATTCGATGGCCAGCGGCATGCCGTCCAGTGCCCGGCAGATCTCCAGGCCCGCCACGTCGATCTCGAAGTCGGGCCGGACCGCACGGGCGCGCTCCTGGAGCAGTTGCACGACCGGGAAGGTCAGCGCCTGCGCCACCGTCGCGTCCGGCGGCGGCAGTCGCAGCGGCTCCACCGGCCACAACGCCTCCCCCGGTACGCCCAGCGGCTCCCGGCTGGTGGCGAGCACGCGCAGCAGCGGGCACGCGGCGAGCAGTTCGTCGACGAGCCGGGCGGCGGCGTCCACCATGTGCTCGCAGTTGTCGAGGACGAGCAGCGTCCGATGCTCCGCCAGCACCGACAGGATCCGGTCGAGCGGGTCGGCGGTGTCGAAGAAGACGTCCTTACGCAGGGCGCGAGCGCGGGCGCCGAGCGCGGAGACGACCGCCGGGGCGACGTCCTCCGGCTTGGTCACCGGGGCCAGCTCGACCAGCCACACCCCTTCCGGGTACGCCGGAAGCAGTCCTCTCGCGACTTCGAGCGCCAGCCGCGTCTTGCCCGAACCACCGGGCCCGGTCAGGGTGACCAGCCGCGACCGGTCGAGCGTCTCGCGTACGCGGAGCAGATCGGCGTCGCGGCCGACGAAACTCGTGCGTTGGGCGGGCAGGTTCGTCCGGGGTCCCTTGGCCCGGGCGGGTTCGCCGTCGCCTCGCAGGACCTCGACGTGCAACTGCCGCAGCGCCGGGCCGGGATCGGCGCCGAGCTGATCGGCCAGCACCTCCCGATGACGCTCGTACGCCGACAGCGCCTCCGGGCCGCGCCCGGTCGCCAGCAGCGCCCGCATCAGCAGCTCGACCGGGCGGTCCCGCAGCGGATGGGCGGCCGCCAATTCCTGCAACGCGGCCAGTTCGACCGTGCCCGCCTCGATCTGCCGCGCGAAGAGCGTCTCGCGTACCTCGTCGCGCAGGGTGGCCCAGCGAGCGAGCGTCGCCTGGGCGAACTCGGCGCCCTCAGCCTCCGGCAGCGGTTCCCCCCGCCACAACGCGAGCGCTTCCTCGACGCGGCCCGCCGTCGCCAGCCGCTCGAATCGCACCGCGTCCACCGCGTCAGCCGGTACGCGCAGCAGATAACCGCCGGGCGCGGCCTCGATCGGGAGACCGGCCCGGCGCAGCCGGCTGACCAGGGCCTGCAACGCGTTGGCGGCATTGGCCGGGACGTCCTCGGCCCACACCGCGTCGACCAGCCCGGCCGCGCTCACGGCCCGTCCGGGATCGAGCGCGAGCCGGATCAGCAACCGGCGCAGGCGTACGCCGCCGAGGTCGAGGCGCGTGCCGTCGTCGGCCCGCGCCTCCAACGGCCCCAGCAGCGAGATCTCCACCGGCCCATTCTGCCCGACTCGCGTTACGGGCTCCGCCCTCCCGCGCGCCGTCGCGTTGATCATGGGCTTTCCGGTCACGCCACACCGTCGAGACCACAGTTAACTCCATGATCAACGCGGTGAGCGAGCGCAGCGAGCGTGGGTGGGCGAGCGCGGCGAGCGAGCGTAGCGAGCGTGGGTGGGCGAGCGCGGTGGGCGAGCGAGCGCGGAGGCGCAGGGTGGGTTAGGCGAGGTTGGCGGAGCGGGGGTAGGCGTCCGCCGGGTCGGTCAGCACGTTCACCAGGTAGGGCACTCCGGCGTCGAACGCGCGCCGCAGCGCCGGACCGAGCTGGGCCGCGTCGGACACCGTTTCGCCCGCGCCGCCGAGCGCCTCGACGACGGTGTCGTACCGCAGGCCGGGCTGCAGGTCGGCGGCCACGTCGTAGCCGTAGACCGCCCGCATCGGGTGCTTCTCCAGGCCCCAGATGCCGTTGTTGCCGACCACGATGACGACCGGCAGCTTCTGGCGTACCAGGGATTCGGCGTCCATCAGCGAGAATCCGGAAGCGCCGTCGCCCATCAGGACGCAGATCTGCCGATCCGGGTGGGTCACCCGGGCGCCCATCGCGTAGCCCATGCCGGTGCCCAGGCACCCGTAGGGTCCGGGGTCCAGCCACGTCCCCGGCTGCGCGGGCTCCAGGTAGCGGCCCGCGTAGGAGACGAAGTCGCCGCCGTCGCCGATGGTGATGGCGTCGCGCGCCAGCACCTTGCGCAGCTCGCCGTAGACGCGCGCGGGCTTGATCAGCTCGGTCTCGGCCGCCATCTCGGCCGCGTGCTTCTCGGCCGCCGCCGTCTCCACCGCTCGCAACTCGCCGACCCAGTCCGCGTGCGTCGCGCGTACCCCTTGGGCGAACGCGGTGAGGATCAGCCGGAGGTCGCCCGCGGGCGAGACCGCGACGGAGACGTGCTGGGCCCGCTGGGCCGGCGCGTCGACGATGTGGACGACCTGCGCGGACCCGAAGTCGCCGAAACCGAGCCGGAAGTCCAGCGGCGTGCCGATCACCGCCACCACGTCCGCGCGGTCCAAGGCCGCGCGCCGGGACTTCGCGAAGGCCAGCGGGTGTTCCGGCGGCAAGGCGCCGCGGCCCATACCATTGGTGAAGACTGGTACGCCCAACGCCTCGGCCGCCGCTCGCAACGCCTCGACGGCGTCCCCGGCGTAGACGTCGGACCCGGCGACGATGACCGGCCGCTGGGCGTTCCGGAGCAGCTGGGCCGCCTTCTCCACGTCGTCGGGATCGGGTTCGATCACCGCGACCTCGGGCGCCTCGACGACGGCTTCGCCGGTGCTGAACACGACCTCCAGCGGGAAGTCCAGGAACGACGGTCCTCTGTGGGCGGTGAGGCTCGCCTCCAGCGCGTGCTTGACGTCCCGGGCGATCTCCGCCGGATCGGTGACCGTCTTCGCGACCTTGGTGACCGGCGCGACCAGCGGGATGTGGTCGATCTCCTGCAGGCTGCCCGAGCCCCAGCGGAACTGCGGCGCCCGGCCGCCGAGCACGAGCACCGGCACGGCGTTGAAGTACGCGCTGGTCAGCCCGGAGATGCCGTTGGTGACGCCGGGGCCGGCGGTAAGCGCGGCGACGCCCGGGCGGCGGGTCAGCTTGGCGACCGCCTCGGCCGCGAACACCGCGGTCTGCTCGTGCCGCACGTCGTACAGCGGAAAGCCGGCCTGCACCGCAGCGTCGTAGAACGGGAAGATGTGCCCGCCGGAGAGGGTGAACAACTCCCGTACGCCCGCCTGCCGCAGCGCGGCCAGCGCGAGCGCGCCGCCGTGGCCCTCGATGGTCTCGGTCATTGGCGCAGCCTACCCACGCTCTCTAGAAATGTGAAGGACTCTCGCCTTTGTTTCGCGTCCATGGCCCCCTACTTGCGGTCGAGCAGCGCGACGGTGAGCAAGGGGTACCGCCAGACCTCGCTGACGGTGTAGGTGGCCAGGAGAAACGAGGTCTTGCCGCCGTCCAGGCCGTCGCGCGGATCGCTGGGATCGTCGGCGCGGATGACCCAGATCCGCGGCGCGGCGCCCACGCAGCCGGCGACGTCGGCGCACTCCACCGCGAGGAAGTGCCCGCCGGTCCGCTGCGGACTCACCATCAGCGCGTCGCGCGGCGTCTGGCCGGCGGGCAGATACCGGGCGACGATGTCGCGCGGCGACCACGGGATCGACGGATGGTTGTCGCCGTAGACCGCCACGTCGTCCGGCCGGAACCGGGGACCGATGATCTCGGCGATGCGGCGGCCGGCCTGGGTGTGCCCGTCCGGCCGCCGGATGATCACGTTGTTGGCCGCGCCGAAGACCGCCAGCAACGCCACGACCACCGTCGCCTGGCGTACGGACAACCGGCTCAGCCCGGACGCGGCGAGCAGGGCGAGCCCCGGCAGGGTGAAGGCGACATAGCGGGAGACCCAGATCGGGGCCACCATCCCCGCCGCGAGCAGGAGTCCGATCGGCAGCAGACCCCAGCACGCCATCGCCAGCACCCGGCGCTCCCGGCGTACGGCGAGCAGCCCGAGGATGACCAGCGTCGCGGTCACGGCGATCGGCCCGGCGACGCTCAACGCCCGTTCCACCACGCCGTTCTTGCCCGCCCAGCCGAGCAGCGGGATCCAGGAGATCTGCGCGCGCTGGGTCGACGCGGCGACGGCGAACAGTGCGACGCCGGGAAGGCCGGCGGCACCCGCGCTGACCAGCCAGGTCCACCGTGCGTACGCCGGCCAGGCGAGCACGGCGTGGGCGGCCAGGATCATCGCGCCGAACGGCAGCAGAAGCACGGCGACGCCGAGGACGACCGCGTACGCCGCGAGCCGGGCCGGGCCCGGTCGCTCGACCCAGCGCAGCAAGAGCAGCGTCGCCAACGCGAATCCGAAGATCGCCGGCGAATAACCCCGGGCCTCCTGAGCGAAACGCGAGAACACCGGCAGCACCGCCAGCACGAGTCCGGCCAGTACGCCGGCCCGGTGGCCCCAGAGCCGAGCCCCGACGGTCGCGGTGACGCCGACCGTGCCGACGGCGGCCACCGCGGACGGCAGCCGGACGGCGACCTCGGAGGTCCCGGCGATCGCCGTCCAGACGTGCAGGAACGCGTAATAGGGCGCCAGCACGAGATCGGTCTCGCTCAACAGCTCCCGGAGCCCGCCCCAGGACAGCACCGCGGCGTTGACCGAGGCGAGTTCGTCCGCCCAGAGCGCCGGGCGGCCGAGATACCAGGCGGCCAACGCGGCCATCAGCAGCGTCGGCGCAGGCCAGGGCAGGTCGACCGGCCGTCGGCGGCGGGGCGGGACGGAGAGTTGGACGGTCGCGCTCGGGGCTTGCGGCGAAGGGAGGGTGGAACCGGGTCTGACCGTGGCCATCGGCCCTTCCTCGAGCGTCGGCTCTCCTCGGGTGTCAACTTTCCTTGAGCTGCCACCGGCAAAGCATGGGAATCCCCGTCGACTGCCGGGGAACGTATATCAAGGACACAGTCCCCGTTGTCTCCTTTCCGACGTTAGGCCCAACGAATCTCGGAGGAGGTCGACGTGTCGTCGACGGTGTTGCCCGAACCACCCGTGTCCATTGCGGAGTCGCTCGACGGCGGTCGTGAGCGCCGAGGACTCGATCGACCTGGCCGGTTCGACATTGCAGTGACAATTGTCTTTCTCGGGGCGGCAATCGGGATGAGAATGCGGATTCTGGGGGATCCGGCGCATGCGGTCATCGCGGCCAATCCGGATGATCATGTCTTTTCGAATGGGTTCTGGCCCATGCCGCCGACGCCCTCAAGCACGGCGAGTCGCCTCTTTTCGGATGACGAACTGGGCGTGGCTGTTACCGCTGGGCCGCGCCGTTGAGCCGGGGCCGCGCCGTTGAGCCGGGGCCGCGTCATGGGGGGATGACGCGGCCTCCTGAGCGTCTGCCGGTCAGCGGCCGGTGAACTCCGCCGGACGCTTGCCCACGAACGCGGCCATGCCCTCGCGCTTGTCGTCGGTCGCGAAGAGCGCCGCGAACAGCTGCGACTCCCAGGCGAGCCCGCCGGCCAGATCCCGGTCGAGGCCGCCGTCGATCGCCGCCTTCGCCGCCGCGATGGCCTGCGCGGGGCCGCCCACGTACGCCCGGACGAGGCCGACCGCCTCGTCGTAGACCTTGTCGGCCGGGACGACCCGGTCCGCCAGCCCGATGGCGAGCGCCTCCGCGGCGTCCACCATCCGGCCGGTGAAGATGATGTCCTTGGCCTTCGCCGGGCCGACCAACCGGGACAGGCGCTGCGTACCGCCCGCGCCGCTCGGACGCCGGCCGACGATGTACCGACTGCTGGACGATCAGCACCGTCCGCTGGCCGTCTACGCCGACATGCCGCTGCCGCCCGACCGCGAGG
>NZ_JBFBAZ010000213.1:0-9476 GCF_040682475.1 Hamadaea sp. NPDC051192 | reverse complement strand
GTCGAATCTTGGGGCAAGATTCGACCCGGAACCCTGATCCAGCGTCCGGCTCAGCGTCCGGCGGGAACGGCGAAAACCGGGTGCGGCCGCGTCCGTCGTGGGCGACCCTGAGGGCATGAGTCTGCAGATCACCCCCGTGAATCCCGGCGATCCCGAGTCACTCGACAATTACCTCATCGCCTCGATGGTTTTGCATAAACACGAAACGCCCGCGTTCCCACCCCCGACGCGAAAGCGCCTGGAGCGCATGTTCGAGCATCCCTGGCCGGGCAACGTCCAGGAGAACTACGTCGCGCTGGCCGCCGGCGAGGTCGTCGGATTCGTCGGAGTGGAGCACTACACCGAGGACAACCTCGACAAGGCGCACGTCGAGATCGGCGTATCCCCGGAGCACCGGCGCCGCGGCTTCGGCCGCGAGCTGCTCGCCTTCAGCGAGGATCGGGCGCGCGAACTGGGCAAGAAGACGGTCAACAGCCACTCCGCCTGGAGTCTGCCCGAGCTGGATCTGGTCGCACCGGACGCCGACGGCCCGGCATTCGCCCGCGCGATGGGATATCGCGACGCGCTGCCCGAGGTCAACCGGGTCCTCAAGCTGTCCGAGGTCGACGAGTCCGTCCTCGACGAGATGCTCGCCCACGCGCGCGCGAAGGCCGACGGTTATCGCATCGTCCAGTGGAACGATCCCACCCCGGACGACATCGTCCACGACATCGCGTACCTGGACGGGCGGCTGCTCGCCGACGCGCCGATGGGCGACACCGGCTGGGAGCCGATGAACGTCGACGCCGACCGCGTACGCAAGACCGAGGCGGCGATCATGGCCCGCGGCCGGACCAGCTTCCACACCGGCGTGGTGCACGAGGAGACCGGCCGGGTCGTGGCCTGGACGACGATCTCCGCCGAGGAGGACTGCGACTGGCACGGCTGGCAACAGATCACCATCGTCGATCCCGATCACCGGGGTCACCGCCTCGGCGCCCTCGTCAAGGTCGAGAACCTGCGGTGGTACCGGGAGCAGAACCCGAAGGTCACCGCGATCGACACGTTCAACGCGGCGGAGAACGGCTACATGATCTCGATCAACGAGCAGATGGGCTTCCGCCCCCAGTACGCCTTCCAGAACTGGCGCAAGGACTTCTGAGCGGATCAAGCGTGTCGGGTACGCCCTGAGCTGGGCGTACCCGGCATCATGGGGCCATGATCAAGCGGGGGATCATGCTGGTCGTGGCGTTGGTCGTGGGTCTGCCCGGGGCGGCCTGGGCGGACGATCCGTTCGAGGCCCGGGTGTACGCCACCCGCGAGGGCCTGATCGGCGAGGTGACCGCGAACGGACACCGCATCGCGAGCGAGGACCTCTTCGCCGCGCTGCCGTCCCGGCTCGGTCTCGCGGGCCGCAACCAGGGCAATCGCACCGTACGCGTCTGCACCGCGACCCGGTGTGTCTTCGTTCCGGTCTGGGACGTCGGCCCGTGGAACACCAAGGACGACTACTGGAACGCGAACCGTCAGATGTGGAAGGACCTGCCCCGGGGCAAGCCGGCTGCCCAAGCCGCGTACGCCGACGGCTACAACCGGGGGCGCGACGAGTTCGGGCGTACCGTCAGCAATCCGGCGGGCATCGACCTCGCGGACCGCGCCTTTCGCGACGGCCTCGGGCTGCGCGACAACGCCTGGGTCCGCGTGGCCTTCCTGTGGACGACCCCGGGCCCGCGCGGCTCGGTCGCCACCGACGGCTCGCCACTGCTGGTCCGCGACAAGCCGTCGCGCACCGGCGCGGTCGTGGGGTTCGCCGCCGGCGCCGCGCAGCTTCCCATCTCCTGCCAGATACGCGGAGAGCAGATCACCGGTGAAGCGGGCGCGACGGATCTGTGGGATCGCGTGGCGCCCGGCAAGTACGTGTCGCACGCCTTCGTGGCGACCCCGGCGGGCTTCACCGCGCCGCCCTGCACCCCCGCGCCCTGACTCAGCTCAGTGAGCTGAGGACAACCGCGACCGAGCCGGGCTCGGCCCCGGATCCGATCGTGACGCAGGTGGGCCGATCGGTGAACCAGCCAAGGTGGCGGCAGGCGTGACCAGGCCGCACCGGGTCGAAGCGCCAGCCCTTGCTCTCCGTCAGATGAAGCTGAAGCCGGTGCTCCACCGCAGCCACACCGGGACGATCCGGAGCGCTGATCTCGAAGGTCTCCGAGCACAGCTCGCTGCCGCAGTCCTCGTCGTGGGCGACGAGGGTGAGATCGTCGGGCAACGGAAGCAGGACCACGTCGTCCGGTCGTCCGGAGTAGTCGGGTTCGGCGGCGACGAAGACCAATCCCACGCTGGAGCAGAGCGTGAGGATCGTCAGCGCGATGACGGCCGACCGCGTCTCGAACGCTGGGGTGGATCGCGGCTTGTCCCGTCCGAACAGCCGGTCGAGCGCTTGCCCGATCCCGATGAGCACGAAGACCGCAGGTAGATAGAGCGTCGCCGCCTCGCCGCGGGTGGGGAGATCGTCGCGGACGATCCAGCCGACGAGCAGGGTGAAGACAGCGACGCTGAACAGGCCGACGGCGACTGTCGTGCCGATCCGTCCCCAGCGCGTCCAGGCGAAGGACAAGTACGCCGTCGCGGTGATGAACGCAAGCAGTAAGGGGAGAAGGATCTGCCCGACCATCTCGGGGAGTCTAGGTTTCGCGACGCGCTGGCGCTGCCCTAGCGGAGCATGCGGAGCAGGGCGAGGCCTTGGACGGTCACCGGGCGGAAGACCTTGAGCCGGGACAGGCCGACGAGGTGTTCCAGGTACGGGACGCCGCGCTGGATGATCTTGTGGGTCTTCGTCTGGTCCGGCGATTCGTCGTGCACCCAGTAGACGACCACGCCGAGCTGGAGCAGCCAGAGCAGTTCGGGCAGCTCGGCCCGGAGGGCCGGGTCCATCTTGGTGGTCGTGCCGTCGACGAGTCGCTGGAAGATGTCGAGCGAGATCTTCCGGGACTCCTCGGACTCCGGGCTGAACGGGCTGACCGGTGAACCCGGCACGGCGGCGAGCCCGATGAACTTGCCGGCGAACTGGTGGTGCGGCCCCCAGACGCGCATCCCCGACTCCAGTACGCCGAGCAGTTGGTCGCCGAAGGCGCCGCCGGCGGTCAGGATCGACTCGACGGCGGCGGAGTGCTCGCGCTGGAGTTCGAGGTAGAACTCCTGGACGAGGGCTTCCTTGCTGCTGAAGTAGTAGTACGCGTTGCCGACCGAGAGCTCGGCGGCCGAGGCGATGGCCCGCATGGTCGTCTTCTCGTAGCCGTTCTCGCCGAAGAGCCGGATCGCGGTCTCGACGATCAGGCGGCGGGTCTGCTCGCCCTTGCCGGATGCGGCGCCGGGGCTGGGTTCGGTCACGTCGTTCACCGTATAACCAGGCGGAGCGTGGCTCGCGCCACGCTCCGCCTGCCCCCGATCGAGTGAGTCACGCGCGAGTCACAGTGGCGGTTGCAGCTGAACTTGCGGCTGCATCGGCGGTCGCGGTCCTTGCGGCGGCTGGTACGCCGCGGTGGCGGCGGGGTGCTGCGGCCGTCCCGGCGGGAGGTGCGGCGGCACGAGCTGGGCCAGGTTCTGGCGCTGGATCCGCTTGCGGAACCGGGTCAGCACGAAGACGTTGAAGAAGTGGATCGCGCCGAGCGCGAGCATCACGATGCCGAGCTTGGTGACCAGGTTCTCGACGGCGGCGGTGGCGTCGGTGACGGTCTCGGTCGTCTTCATGGCGAGCGCGACGTACCCCAGGTTGAGCAGGTAGAAGCCGACGACCAGCAGCTTGTTGACGCTGGCGGCGAGTTCCTCGTCGGCGAGCGCGTCCTTCAGGAACACCTGCCCGTTGCGAAACAGCGTCCGGGCGACCCAGACGGTCAGTGCGACGGTGACTACCAGATAGGCCAGGTAGAGGCCGAGCTTGGGATCCATTGCCCCAACTCCAGTCGGTGACGACGTGGTCGAGCGCGTCTTTTGAACGCGTTCAACTTGACGACTCAGACGCTAGCACCACGACTTGAACGCGTTCAAGTGTGACCGTGACCACGCGTCGGGCATGATGAGGGCATGTCTTTCTTCGCCACCCATGAAGAGCTGCTCGACCGGGCACAGCGGGCGATCGCCGAGCGTGTGTACTGGTCGGCGTACCCCGAGTCGCCGAGCCCCAAGGTCTGGGGGGAGGCCGCCGCGCCCGACGGGAAGGCGGCGTTCGAAGCCCTGCTCGGCCAGGACTTCCCGTTGCCCGGCTCCGGCGCGCGGATCGCCCCGGAGAAGTCCCCGTTCGGCATCGACCTGGACGTCCGGTACGCGACCACGCCCGCCGCGGAGTTGATCGCGAACGCGTCCGCCGCACTGCCGGCCTGGCGCGACGCGGGTGTGCAGACGCGTACGGGAGTCGGGCTGGAGATCCTCGACCGGCTCAAGGGCCGGGTGTTCGAGCTGGCCAACGCGGTGCACGCGACGACCGGGCAGCCCTTCGTGATGGCGTTCCAGGCCGGTGGGCCGCATGCCCTTGATCGGGCACTGGAGGCGATCGCGTACGCGTATGTCGAGATGACGCGGCAGGCGCCGACGGCCACCTGGGAGAAGAAGGGCGAGGCCTTCACGAAGACCTTCCACGTCGTCCCGCGCGGGGTCGCCCTGGTCATCGGCTGCAACACCTTCCCGACCTGGAACTCGTGGCCGGGCTTCTTCGCCTCGCTGGTGACCGGCAACCCCGTGATCGTCAAGCCTCACCCGAGCGCGGTGCTGCCGCTGGCGATCACCGTGCAGATCGCGCGCGAGGTGCTCGCCGAGGCCGGGCTGCCCGAGGACGTCGTGCAGCTCGCGGTGGACACCCGGGAGGCTCCGATCGCCTCGGAGCTGGCGCTCGACCCGGCCGTGAAGATCATCGACTTCACCGGCTCGACGGCGTACGGGGAATGGCTGGAGGCCAACGCGCGGCAGGCTCAGGTCTACACGGAGAAGGCCGGGGTCAACACGGTCATCGTGGACTCCACCGACGACTTCGCCGGGATGTGCCGGAACCTGGCCTTCTCGCTCACGCTCTACAGCGGCCAGATGTGCACGACCCCGCAGAACCTGCTGATCCCGGCCGGCGGCGTCCCGACCGAGGCCGGGCCGAAGTCGTTCGACGAGGTGGTCGCCGGGATCAAGGGCGCCGTCGAGGCGATCACCGCCGACCCGGCCAAGGCGGTCGAGCTGACCGGGGCCGTCGTCAACGAGGCCGTCCTCGATCGGATCGACGCGGCCCGCGCGCTGGGCGACGTCGTCCTCGACAGCCGCCCGCTCGACCATCCCGCGTACGCCGGGGCGACCGTGCGTACGCCGATGATCGTGTCGGTGAAGGACGGCTTCGATACCGAGTGCTTCGGGCCGGTCGCCTTCGCCATCGCGACCGCGTCGACCGAGGACTCGCTGGCGATCTTCCGGAAGACCGTGGGCGCGAAGGGCGCCATCACGGCCGCCGTCTACTCCACCTCCGACGCGGTGCTCGACGAAGTCGAGCTGGCCGCGCAGGAGGTCGGCGTACACCTGTCGGAGAACCTGACCGGCGGGGTGTTCGTCAACCAGTCCGCTGCGTTCTCCGACTTCCACGCGAGCGGCGCGAACGCGGCGGCCAACGCCTCGCTCACCGATGGGGCGTACGTGGCCAGCCGGTTCCGCATCGTGCAGTCGCGCCGCCCCGCGCCCGCGGCCTAGCCGAGCGCCCGCTCTGCCAGGAGGTCGGACCCGACCTCCTGGCAGACCTGCTTTCCGTGGCCCAGCCCCAGCCGTTTCGGATACCGCAACAGGACGCTGACCACCCAGGCCGGTCCGATCGCCAGGCAGGCGACGTGCCACTGGCCGTCCTCGGGGCGCATGAACCAGCCGTTCTTGATGGCCACGGCCGCGCGGTTCGCCTCAGGCAACGCCAGTCGTACGCCGAAGTCGCCGTCTCCGCGTACCTGTCTCATCTGGGTGAGCAGCCAATCCGTCCATCGTGGACCGGCCGCCGTCCCCTCCGCCAAGCACTCCCCGAGGCGTACGGTGTCGCGGGCCGACACGATGGTCGGGCTCCACCGGTTCTCCTGATAATTAGGCGCGCTGTCGGCCAGCCCGCAGACGGACACCATCCGCTCGATCGTCACGATGCCGCCGTTGAGCCCGAAGACCTTCGTCGCCGCCGCGTTGTCGCTGTCGACGATCATCCGGCGCAGCATCGCCTGCGCCTTCGCGTCCGGGTCCGGATTCGTCTGCGTCAGGTAGTCCGCGGCCAGCCACACCTTCACCATCGACATCGTGTCGCTGTGCTCGGCCAGGTTCGCCGAGCCGACCACCTCCCGCGTACGCCGATTCAGGAGCGCCCAACTGAAGAAGCCCGGCGACTCAACGCGTACAAGTGGAGCGACCGGAGCCGACGCGGACGGCGACGGCGGCGCGGAGGCGGCGTGGACAGTGGAATGCGCGGGTTGTGGGGTCTCCTGAAAGGAGACCACCGCGACCGCCACGAGAAGGCCGATCGCGCACAAAAGAACCGATACCTGAACGTGATCCGGGTGCCAACGGGTCGTCACGACGGGGTCAACCCGCGCCGCCTGGAGATGGTGACGCAGGGCCGCTGACCAGGGCAGTCGCCTGTCCGAATTCGGGTAGTGCGCAAGCGCACACTCTCAAGTATCGTGCGGTTCTGGCTGATGACATCGCTGGAGCCGGATGGATCTTCGATGTCATGGCTCCGGCGGGCGAACGCCCGGCGGGGGTCTACGACAGACCCAGCACCATCGAAGTGAGGAAGTGTCACAGTGGCACAGGGCACCGTCAAGTGGTTCAACAGCGAGAAGGGCTACGGCTTCATCGCCGTCGACGGGGGTCAGGACGTCTTCGTCCACTTCTCGGCGATCGAGATGGACGGCTACAAGGCGCTCGACGACGGCCAGCGCGTCGAGTTCGAGATTGCGCAGGGCCAGAAAGGTCCGCAGGCCGAGAAGGTCCGGATCATCGCCTGACCAGAAGCTTCAGCACCCCGGCGGCGCCGGCTGGCGAGGCTCATCCCCCCTCGCGAGTCCGGCGCCTTCTCATGCCCGCGTTCCCCCTCACGGAGTGCCCGATGACCGAACTGCCGCCACCGTCCGACTATCTGCCCCCGCCGGCCGCCTACCAGGCGCCGGGGCAGCAGTACCCGAATCCGTACGACCCCCTCGTCAACCCGCCGTACGCCGGGATCGGGGGCTGGTTCGGCCGCATGTCGTCGGTGTTCCAGCGGTCATGGAAGTCCATCGCCACCGTCTTCGCCATCACGCACCTCCTGCCCTCCATTGTGCTCGCCGTCGTGTCGGCGGTCGGCACGGCAGCGGTGCTGGTGCCGTGGCAGCAGGAGGTGCTCGACGCCGCCGAGTCCGGTGAGAACCCCCGATTCGACACGATCCTCGGTCCGTTCCTCGGGTTGATGGGCGCCCTCGTCGTCGCCGCAGTGCTCTTCACGGTGGTAGAGGCGGCCGGTTACGCCGCGGGCACCTATGTGGTGACTCGGGACGCGGCCGGCGCCCCGACCTCGGTCGGCGACGCGCTGCGGTACGGCTTCCGGCGGTGCCTCGGCCTGTTCGGCTGGAACCTCGTCACCGCTCTGCTCATCATCGCCGGAGCGATCGCCTGCGTCGTGCCGGCGTTCTACGTGTTCGCCGCCACCGCCCTGGTCGGGCCGATCTACCTGTTCGAGCGGCGTACGCCCATCGGCCGGTCCTTCACGATCTTCAACAACAACCTCGGCCGGGTGCTCGGGCGGTTGGCCATGATCCTCGTGATCCTCATCGGCGGCTCGATCGTGACGAGCACGGTGGAGAACGTGCTCAACCTGGCCTTCGGTGGGCTCGGCTCGTTCAGCGCCGACCCGGACAGCTCGGTGCAGCTCGCCGGGCAGACCGGGCTGTCGATGGCCGGCTCGGCGGTCGTGGCGGGCGTCGGCGCCGTCATCGGGCTGCCGTTCACGATGATCCAGTTCGTCGGGATCCTTCTCACGTACGCCGAACAGCGGGGGCACGAGGGTCCGGTCTCGGCGGGCTCGCTCGCCGCCGAACTCGACTGACTTCAAGGCTCGTTTTCCCAGATCAGGGTTATGCCGGCGATCTTGTGCCAAGATCACAGGCATAACCCTGATCTGCTGCTCCAGGGCGGACTCGCTTGCACTCGGCAGGGCAGAGTGCTAAACAAGGTGTTGGCACTCAGCTCGAACGAGTGCCAACACAATGGAAACCAAGAGTCGGAGCGGTGGGGTCGCCTGACCGTCCTCCTGGCGAGGGCGTTCGGTGACCGGTCGTCGCGGGCTATCCGCCCGGCGAAGGTGTATCAGACAGGCGGCGTTTCGTGCCCACTAAGGTGCGGAATGCCGGGATTGTCCAGGAGGACATCGCCGTTATGGCCAAGATGATCGCATTCGACGAGGAGGCGCGCCGCGGCCTTGAGCGGGGCATGAACACCCTCGCCGACGCCGTGAAGGTGACGCTCGGCCCGAAGGGCCGCAACGTCGTGCTGGAGAAGAAGTGGGGTGCTCCGACCATCACCAACGATGGTGTGAGCATCGCCAAGGAGATCGAGCTCGACGACCCGTACGAGAAGATCGGCGCCGAGCTGGTCAAGGAGGTCGCCAAGAAGACCGACGACGTCGCCGGTGACGGCACGACGACGGCGACCGTCCTGGCCCAGGCGCTGGTCCGGGAGGGCCTGCGCAACGTCGCGGCCGGCGCGAACCCGATGGCCCTCAAGCGGGGCATCGAGACCGCCGTCGCGTCCGTCGCCGAGGAGCTGGCCAAGCTCGCCAAGGACGTCGAGACCAAGGAGCAGATCGCCTCGACCGCGTCGATCTCCGCCGCGGACACGACCGTCGGCGAGATCATCGCCGAGGCGATGGACAAGGTCGGCAAGGAAGGCGTCATCACCGTCGAGGAGAGCAACACCTTCGGCCTGGAGCTTGAGCTCACCGAGGGTATGCGCTTCGACAAGGGCTTCAACTCGGCGTACTTCGCGACCGACGCGGAGCGCATGGAGGCCGTCCTCGAGGACGCCTACATCCTGATCGCGAACAGCAAGATCAGCAACGTCAAGGACATGCTGCCCATCCTCGAGAAGGTCATGCAGTCCGGCAAGCCGCTGACGATCATCGCCGAGGACGTCGAGGGCGAGGCCCTGGCCACGCTCATCGTCAACAAGATCCGCGGCACCTTCAAGTCCGTCGCCGTCAAGGCCCCGGGCTTCGGCGACCGCCGTAAGGCCATGCTGCAGGACATCGCGATCCTGACCGGCGGCCAGGTCATCTCCGAGGAGGTCGGCCTCAAGCTGGACTCCGTCGGCCTCGACATGCTGGGCCGCGCTCGCAAGGTCGTCGTCACCAAGGACGAGACCACGATCGTCGAGGGTGCGGGTGACACCGAGCAGATCAACGGCCGGGTGAACCAGATCCGCGCCGAGATCGAGAAGTCGGACTCCGACTACGACCGCGAGAAGCTCCA
>NZ_JBFBAZ010000212.1:0-9492 GCF_040682475.1 Hamadaea sp. NPDC051192 | reverse complement strand
GATACCTCCGCGCACTCAACACAGAAACCACAAACATCGATATAGTCACATCGATCCGATTACCGGGTCAACGTTTCATGTCACACCACTAGCCTTCCCGTGATCCCAAGCCGCAAGGAGCACGGTGTCTCAATCTGCCCGCCTTCTCGTCCTCGTCCCGTTCCTCGCGTCGCTCGCGCTCGCGGGGTGTTCGTCGGCAGCCGATCCGGCCGCGACCGACGCCTCGGCCACTGGGCAGACCCAGTCGTCGACCGCGGCGGCGCCAGGAACACCGGCGGCTATGACGACAGCGGCCCCGGTACCGGTGCAGCTGCCCAGCGATCCGTGTGACCTCGTCGCCACAGCGAAAATTGAGGACGTCATCGACACGACGGTCACCGGAACCTCCAACGTCGGTGAAGGGATCGGTTCGACGTGCACCTATTCGGTAGGCGACGGCACCGTCACGATCACCCTCTTCGCCAACACGAAGGAACTCGAGCGGGCCGTGGCCAGCTCTCCGGGCCAGGGCCGCACGGACATCCCCGGCATCGGTGACGAGGCGTTCGCGACAGAGTTCGCGGTCTTCGCACGCGTACAGAAGGTCGGGGTCAGCGTGGTCGTCAACGCCGCGATCACCGACCCGGGTACTCGCTCGATCGAGCTGTTGCGAGTGGCGGTTGACAACCTTCAGCCGTAGTGCATCGCCTGACGAAACACCGTGACAACGGGGCTGTCGCGGTCTGCTGTAGTTCCCGACGCCGCCGAACACTCGACGCTGCCGGCGAAGACCTTCTTGCCATCGCCAGTTTCCCGCACGAGAACTGGCGCCAGATCTGGTTCGACAACTCGCGAGAAAGGCGCAACATAAAATGCGCATGCGTAATTCAATAAAGGCCCTTCGCGACACGCTCCGTTATTCCGCCTGGGCCGCCAGCGCCGGCTTGGTCCTTGCTGGGGCGGCCGCGTGCGGTGCCGACGACGCGGTGGTCACCGGCGGTGACCACGCCGACGCCAGCGGCTCGGTCGTCCTGCATCTCACCTACGCCGTCACAGGTGACCGCCCAGTCAGCGGCACCGTCGACGCGGAAGCCTCGGCCTGGCAGGGCGGGCTCTTGTTGGAAGCCTCGTCGTGCGCCGGATACAGCGCTGGCGGCGCGGACTCCCACGACGTCAAGACGTTCGTGCTGCCCGAGAGCGACCGGGACACCATCGTCGACGGGAAGAACGTCTACCTGGTGCTCTC
The DNA here is from genome assembly GCF_040682475.1 of Hamadaea sp. NPDC051192. Classification (NCBI taxonomy): domain Bacteria; kingdom Bacillati; phylum Actinomycetota; class Actinomycetes; order Micromonosporales; family Micromonosporaceae; genus Hamadaea; species Hamadaea sp. NPDC051192. Next base: position 8,267 of record NZ_JBFBAZ010000212.1, on the reverse strand, counting down.
CGTGGCGAACTACAACGGACCGGGCAGCTACGAAGGCACCAAGGTGCTGAACGGAATCATCTCCGGCGACACCCCAGCGATCTGGATCGACGGCCGCGACGAGGGGCACGGCTTCATTGCCAGCTACGACGGCGACAGCACGAGCAAGGTCGTGGTGAAGAACGACGGCAGCGGCTCGTGGACGTTCGCCGACTTCTGGCTCTCAGAGTCGACCGGTTCGAACCGGCAAACCGTGAGCGGCACCGTCAGCTGGACTTGCGAAGAAGTCTGACCGTACCGCCCTTCAGGGGATCCGGGTCGCGCCAACGACTCCGGATCCCCGTCGCCGTCCAGCGGCCGCCGGGCGACGATCATCCGGCGCCTGATCCCCACTCAACTCATCACTGAGTTGCGGGCATCTGCCCGGGCGCTGTTGCGTTGAGCGTTGGCGTGATCGAGGCGACCTTGAGCGGTGAGGTCCTCGACCCGCTTCGCTTCTGTGTGCCGCCGACGTCGGCGTTCGCCGGGTTCCGGTTTCCGCCGGAGCTGAGCGTGGTCGCGGTGCGCTGGTATCTGCGTTTCGCCCTCTTCTGCCGCGATGTTGAGGAACTGCTGGTCGAACGTGGCGTGGACGTTGACCACGTCACCGTCCATCGGTGGATACGGTGGTTCGCCCCGCTGCTGGCCGACGCGGCCCGCTTCGCCCGGCACTCTCCGGGTGACAGGTGGTTCGTCGGCGACACGTACGTCAAAGTCAACGGCGTGTGGCGGTATGTGTACCGGCCCATCGACCAGTACGGACAGATCATCGACGTGCTCGTCTCGGCCCGGCGTAACTGCGACGCGGCGCGGCGGTTCTTCCAGCGGGCACTGTCGACATTGAAGGTTGCACCGAGTGAGCTGGTCATCGACATGGCAGCGATCTACGCCGGTGTACTGGATGAACTGGTGCCGTCGACGTGGCATCACGTCGAGCGGTATACGAACAATCCGATAGAAGCCGATCATATCCGGCTCAAACGCCGATTGAGATCGATGCACGGCCTACGAATCGGAACGGAAGCAGATCATGCCCCGAGCTCAACGGTCATCCAAATGAGACACGCCCTAAAGCTACCGCCCCGCAGCGTTGAGCTGGATGTGCGACCGCGTCCCACGCTTGCGCGTTGGCGCTGGCGAACTTCGGTAGGGCTTTGCATGCTGCTACCTGCTCACGTACACCTCGTCAGACGATTCGGCAGCATTGATGGAGTCGAGGATGAGGGCGGCGACCTCCGCTGCGGCACGGACGACTCGGCGCACAGGCCAGTCATCGGGAACGGTTCCTGTCTGAACCGCAGTCAGATAGGCCCGCGCGTCCGGGCTTGCACCAGCCGGAACGACAGGAGCCTGGCATAGGTGCCTGGCCAATCCCAAGGCGTTGTGGACCCAGCTGCGCGCACGCGATCGGGCTGCTGGTTCCAGGCGCGGATCGTTGCCGGTCAGGTTCGGCAGATCTGCGGCGAGGTCGCCGACGATCGACGGGTCGACCTGGGCGGCCAGCGACAGCATGCGGGATCGGATCGCCTCGCCATGGTCGCCGTCACGGTGCAGCAGCAGTGCCGCGCTGTGGGCGGGGTCTGATAGCAGGTAGCCGACCAGCGTCCCCGGCGATGCCACACCACCGCCCGCTTCCCCGTAGCCGACTGCCTGGATCGTGATGAGCCGCGCCGCCAAGCCGATCACGGGCAGAACGCACCGCACGGCTGCGGCGGGATCGTCGGACTCTTCCAGGATCTTCTCGAGGGCCGTGTGCATGTCGTCATGGAGATCCGACGAGAGGTCCTGGCCGGGGTCACTATCGATGGCTTCCAGCGCCGCGGCGAGATCGGCATAGCCTTGACCTGGCCCGGCAAGATGCGGTTGCTGCGCCAATGCCGCTCGCAAGCAATCGCCTCCCGCCAGCATCAGCGTCTCATGGACGATGTGGCGCAACGCCGTCGGCGACGTGACCGCACGATCCACCAGCGAGTCGATGGCAGGCAGGTCAAGACACTCGGGATGGCGGATCGCCAGCCAAACGAGAGTGTGCGCGGCGGCCGCGTCCCGCAATGCGGCGTCGTCGTCGTCGATTTCGAGCTCGTGCCGTGTCTGTTCGTTGCCGGCGAGGATCGCCACGAGAGCGTCGCGGCCGAGTTCGTCGAGCACCTGCCACGGACCGCTCAGGCCTTTCAACGGTAACGCCATGGTGGCCAGCGCCGACAAACCAGCCCACAGCAATGTGGTGATCTGGCGACGTCTGCGGTCGCTGATCTGGGTAAGCGGCTCACGGTCCGAGATCAGATTCCACAGCAAATCATGGTCGGTGACGAACTGTTCCATGAGGACGTGGCCGCGCATCTCATCCTCGACCCATCCACCAGAGCGTCCGCAGACACTGGTCTGCCGTGCACGCCGCAGCAGATCAGCGGCAAGGCTCGGATCGCCTGAGCCGCGCACGAGCATCGTGGCAGCCGACCCGTTGGCCTGCTCGAACCGGGCGGCGCGGACGAGCAAGGCGCCTAGCGCTCGGGTGAGGCACCCGCCCCAGGGTTCCTCTGCCGCGCCGGCGATGATGTCGTCTGCCAGCATGCCCAGTTGCGGGTCGGTGGGGTGCCAGATCGATCTGATGCCGCACGCCAGCAGATACAGTGCCGCTGTTTCCTGTAGCTGCTCGTCGAGCAGCTCAGCCAGCTGTCGGAGCGGCCGCTGGGGTCCGTCTGCCGAGCCGGCGATCGGGGGCAGCCAGGTGCCGTCCTCATGTGGCTGGTCGATCTTCGTGATGCTGGTTTCGTCCGCCGAGCAGGCCAGCAACCCCGGACTCCACGTCGTCAAGTGCCGCGTCAGCCCCGCGACTGCGATCGACGCCTGCGTCAAGTCGGCACTGTCCAGCACCACCACCACGTCCGCGCCACCCGGGTAGACGAACACGCGATAGTCGAGAACCGGACCGGCCAGGCCGGCATCATCGCCAGCCACGTCGTCTGGACCGTGAATCAGGCCTGGTTCCAGCCAACCGGACCGTACGGCCTCGGCCAAGGCGTCGGCCATCTGGGTGACGCCACCAATGTCCGGCTCAGGTGCAGAGATGCTGACCCGGCACACGAACGGCATGACTCGACCTCCGAAGCGGCTCAACTTTCGGACATCCCGCAGAACGAGTAAGACAACGCTAGCAACAACGACCTCGCGCTGACAGGTGCCGGTGGGCCATCGCCGCACATGCATGTGACACCAGATGCCGTCGAGAATCCGAGCCAGGCCGAACTCGAAGCCGTCCAGCGACGGTTCGTCAGCGAGGACATCGGATCCCGCTACATCTGCCGCAGCCCTGTCGCCGCTCATCAGGGACTGGTGGTCCGCTGTCGTGTCGTCGGCTCCGCCATCTGCTGTGTCGTTGTACTTGCGCGTTTCCAACGCGACAGCGTCCGCGGTGAGCGCGCCTGCACGCAGCGCCGTCGCGAGTCCGGCGACGACGTGGTCGTGTGGAAGGTGCCGGTGCAGCATCAGGACCTCAATGAGGGCACGGGTGCCGTCGGCGTCACCGTGGGCCTTGCAGGCCGCGGCCCACCAGGCGTCGTGAACGGGCGTGAACCGCCCGGATGCCCTGGCCTGCTCCAGCGCTTTCGCACCGGGTAGCGCGCCCGGTTTGCGGAGGAGGACCTCGGGAGTGCGGGGTACGACCGACGACGGAGCCGATGAGCAGCGAGTAGGCCAGGTCGAGTCCCACTGAAGCCCAGGTCAGTACGACGGCCCGGCCTTGCGTGGTGACGAAGACGTTGGTGACGAGCACGCCCAGGATCAGGCCTGTGATGCCGCCGACGACATCAAGCTCGACACCACCTGTCCGCCCCGTGTCCCTGGCGCGACGAAGATCTGCTTGCGCGGTGCCTGATCGGTCTTCCCGCAACACCTCGCGGGCCCCTCAGTGTTCGCTGCTGAAGAACCGTAGCAACAGCGGGCCGACGGTCTGTGGGTCGACGACGTGATCCGGCCCCTCGAGGGTCTCCCGTTGAGCGTGGGGTAGTAGGTCTGCGAGCTCGTCGGCTGCGCGGTCGAAGAAGTCCGAGGGCAGGCCTGCCATGTAGGGGACCGTGATCGGTCCTCCGGTGGCGACCAGGACCGGTTGGGTGACCGTTGCCAGTCGATCGGCCGGCAATTGGTAGCGGTTGAGGAAGACGCTGTCGTGGACCAGCGTGGGCGCGAGGGCGACCGAATCTGCCCAATGCGCCGTCTGCTTGCCTGCCGCTTTCCTGGCCGCGATGTTGTCGTCGGAGGCGCCGGTCATGCGCATGAACAGTTCGAGAACCTCCTCGTCTCGCCCGGCGTCGAAGGCGCGTCGGGTGTCCGCGATGTACTCCTCGAATCGCGGGCGTATGTCGTCTCCGACCGCGTAGGGCACCTCCCACACGGCGATCGTGTCGATGGCTGACCCTGCCGCGGCGGCTTCCAGCGCCAGCGCGCCGCCAGAGGACGCCCCGAACAGGTGTGCCGAGCCGCCCGCCTCCGCGATCAACGCATCCAGGTCCTCGATCTCCCTCTCCACGGCGTAAGGCTCGGTGAAGCCGCTCGCGCCGCGTCCCCGACGGGCATAGTTGTAAACCGTGAAGTGCTCGGCGAGAGCCGGCACCAAGGGAGCGTTCTCCAGCCCCTCGTCGAGTGCTCCGCCCACCAGAATGACGGCCGGACCGCTTCCTTCCCTGTCGTAGGCGATGGTGGTGCCATCGTTTGATGTCACGCGAAAGGCCATCTCCTTCATCTCACATCTCCGTTCGAGAGGTTTGTCTCAGCGCCTGAGCAGCGTGCCGACGACGGCCTCGGTGCGCGACCACCGCGCCCTTGCGATCACGGCCGCCACGACGAGAAAGGCGAGCGGCAGCCAAGGGCTCTGCTCGAGCACGAACTGATCGGTGATGACAGCACCGGTCAGCAATGCCGCCAACCCGAGACTGGCCAGGCCCGCCAGAGCCGGGATCAGAAGTCCAACCCCTCCCGCGATTCCGAGTTGTTCTTGGGGATGGTGCTCATTCGGCTCTCCCTGTCGTGTCCGGGCCTGGTACCGGTGATGGCGTTGGCCGAGTAGGCCGGGTTGTCGGAGTTGATCTCGACCAAGTGCTCGCGGTAGCGGCATCTACTTCTTGTTGCGGTAGAGGACCATGGTGATGGGACCGAACACCGCGACGAGAAGTACGGATGAGACGAGCACCCAGCCGATTTCCCCGGCGGGCACCGAGCCGTGCATCAGGCCGCGTACCACGGTCGCCAGGTGGGTGATCGGGTTGACCTCGACGACCGCCTGCAACCACCCGGGCATCGTCTTCGGGTCCACGAAGATGTTGCTCACGAACGTCAGCGGGAACATCACCATCATGCTGACCCCCGCCACCGAGTTCGGCGTGCGCAGGATCAGGCTGAGCATCGTCCACAGCCACGACAGGCAGAACGAGAACACCAGCAGCAGCACCACCGACAGCACCACCCCGACGGCGCCACCCTCCGGCCGGAACCCTAGGACCAGGCCGAGCGTGATCACGATCGCCGACCCGATCGAGTAGCGCACCAGATCGCCGAGCAGGGCACCGACCAGCGGGGATGGTCGCCACACCGGAAGTGACCTGAACCTATCGAACACCCCCTTCTGGATGTCGGTGTTCAACGTAATGCCAGTGTTCATGGTGATCATGACGTTCGCCTGCACCAGGATGCCGGGCAGCAGGAACTGCAGGTACTCCTGAGTCGACCCGGCGAGCGCGCCACCGAACAGGTAGGTGAACATCAGCGTGAACATGATCGGGAACATGGTCACGTCGACGAGCTGCTCGGGCACGTGTTTGATCTTCAGCAGCGCCCGCCAGCCGAATGTCAACGAGGTGAGCACCGGACCGGGGCTAGACGGCCGCTCACCGGCCAACAGCACACTGCGCAGCGCGTCCTCGGTGACCGGCGCCGACGCCTGCTCCGCGGACCTGGCATTCATGCGACATCCTCCTCGGGTGTCTCCTCGGCGGCGTGTCCGGTCAGGGCGAGGAACACCTCGTCCAGGCTCGGCTGACCGAGCGCGAACTCGGTGACGTCGATGCCGCTACGGGACAGCTCGGCCAGGGAACGGGCGACCCGCTCGGGGTCGGAGATCCTTGCGGACAGCGCGGCCGGGTCAGCGGACGGCTCGACCGGCACCTCGAGGACGCCAGCGAGGACCCGCTCTGCCTCGGCCCGCTGCTCGGGCGCACGTAGCCGTACGAGCAGCGAGCCGGCGCCGACCGATGCCTTGAGCTCGCCGCTCGAGCCCTCGGCGACCACCTTCCCGTGGTCGACCACCGCTATCCGGTCGGCCAGCTGGTCGGCCTCGTCGAGGTACTGCGTGGTCAGCAACACGGTGGCGCCCTCGGCGACCATGCCCCTGACGATCTCCCAGACCTGGTTCCTGCTGCGCGGGTCGAGCCCGGTCGTGGGCTCGTCGAGGAAGATCAGTTCGGGGGTGACGACCAGGCTCGCCGCGATGTCGATGCGCCGGCGCATCCCGCCGGAGTACTTCTTCACCTGCCGGTCGGCCGCCTCGGCAAGACCGAACGCGTCGAGCAGGTCGGCCGCCCGCTCCCTGCCTCGGCGGCGTGAGTAGCCGAGCAGCCTGGCGAGCAGCAACAGGTTCTCCACCCCGGTGAGGTCCTCGTCGACCGACGCGAACTGCCCGGTGAGGCCCACCCTGCTCCGCACCGCCTGGGCATCACGCACGACGTCGTAGCCGAGCACTTGCGCCTCTCCGGCGTCGGGGCGCAGGAGCGTGGCCAGCATGCGGATCGTGGTGGTCTTGCCCGCCCCGTTCGGACCGAGCACGCCGTACACGCCCCCGGCGCTCACGGCCAGGTCCACACCGGCGACCGCGTGGGTCGTGCCGAAGCTCTTCTTCAACCCTCTCGTCTCGATCGCGAGCTGTCCCATCGGTTCGATTCCTTCTCCCGGTGTTGCGAACGGATTGGTTGAGCACTAGCCAAGTTTGACTACTTGACCAAAGTACGCGAGGAGGAACGACTAGTCAAGGTTGATTAGAAGCGCATCTTGAGGGGATCGGGGACCGTTCGCCACGAACCCGGATCATCGGCCATGGTGTAGGCGCCCTCAGACAGTCGTTTGCTCAGGCTCTTCGCCCACTCCAGTTCGGTGCGTGCGTGTCCCGCCCACAGTTCGGCCTGATCGCGGACGTGCTCGGGGGCATCCCGATTGGGGTGCTCCCGCCACCTGGCCTGCACTACGAGCTCCGCTTCCAGGCGCGCGACCCGCTCGTTAACCTGCGCGATGGCATCTGTCCTGGTCAGCATGGGCAACATGGCGATGGACGCGTTGAGCATGTCCGCGTCGTGGGTGCGCCGCAGACCGTCGCGGACCAGTTCGACCATCTCGTCACGTCCCCGAGCTGTCGCGCGGTACAGAACGCGCTCCGGCCCAGAGTTGCCCGGCTCGGCGTGTTCGGTGAGGAGGCCATCAGCCGCCGCCTTCTTCAGCGCGTGATAAATCGAGCCGGGCTTGATCTTGGCCCAACTCTCCGCACCCCAGCTCTGCAGTTCGGACCGCACCTGGTAGCCATGCGCGCCGCCCGAGAGGTGCACGATACCGAGTACCAGGAGCTTCGTCGCCGACATGCACCCACCTCCGCTCAATCTGCTTGGACTCGCTCTGCTTGCGCGCCCGCCAGGCTCGAGTCAACTCCCACCAACACTAGGGTGCCCTCCTGGTCCGGGTGGTATCAGCACTGACCTACTAACGGTGCTGGTGGAGACCTCCAAAGCCAGATGGCCGAGACTTGGAGTTCGCCCGAAGGTGCGCCGCCGATGCTCGGCAGGGACTCCTGGCCGCCCTGGAACGCAGCGCCGACGTCCATGATCGGGCCGTGCGTACCTTCGGCAACGCCGGCGACGATCAGCGAGCCGAGACTCACCGCCTGGCGGCGCTCGCCGACCGTGCCCGAGCAGCCCAGATCCGAGACGGCGCGTAAACGCCCGGCCGATGACCGCTGTCGGCGGCAGGCCGATGGCGGCAGCTGCCCCGATCTGTCAGGCGTGGCTCGGCCGCCGCCAGACATCGCTCACGACGCTGCGCGAGCTGTCCTCGATGTGAGAAACCTGCTCCCGAAGGGTGACGGCGGGCGCTCTCGTCTCCGGGGCGCTCGTGGCGCAGCGCGCGGGGACTATCTCGTTAACGGTGTTTCCGGCGGTTTCCTCAGTAGGTTTCAGCTGCCGGGAATCGGTCGCTGAAGGTGATGGCGAACGCGTTCA
>NZ_JBFBAZ010000211.1:0-9603 GCF_040682475.1 Hamadaea sp. NPDC051192 | reverse complement strand
GCCTAGGCGGGCCGACGGCCTAGGCGGGCCGACGGCCTAGGCGGGCCGACGGCCTAGGCGCGGTTGCTCAGGCCGTGCTCTCCTCGGGTTCGTGCACGAGCAGCACGATCTCCCCGGTGGCCGCCTTCTGAACCTTGTCGCCGGTCTCGACCTCGTAGACCAGGCCGAGCACCAGCTCGGTGAAGCCGCGCGGCCGGGGCCGGTGACCGGTCAGCGTGGCCGAGAGGCGTACGCGGGAGCCGACGGGCACCGCGGCGCGCAGTTTCAGCTCGCGCAGCCCCTGGTTGACCATCATGTCGATGCCGTCGATGACGAACACCTCGCCGATCAGCGACGGAGCGAGGGAGATCGTCAGAAAGCCGTGCGCGATGGTGCCGCCGTAGGGGCCGGCCGCCGCCCGCTCCGGGTCGACGTGGATCCACTGGTGATCCCACGTCGCGTCGGCGAACAGGTCGACCTGCTTCTGCGTGATCTCGTGCCAGGAGCTGGCGCCGAGCGGTTCGCCGAGCTGGGCGGCGAGGTCACGGACGTGGATCGTCTGGGTCACGGCAGGGCTCCTCGGGTACGCGGACGCCTGTGATCTTACGGCCCGCCGGCCCGAGCCCCGTGCACGGGCGTACCTGGCGTAGCTCAGACGCGGGTGTACCAGAGCCGGGCGGTCACCGAGATCAGGACGACGGCGACCACGGCGGCCACGAGCGCTCCCGCCGCGACGACGAGCAGCGGCATCAGGCACCACATGGCGGCGCAGACGACCAGCGGCCACCGGCCGGGCGGCGGCTCGCCCCGGGACAGCGCGACCGCCAGCCGAGGACTGCTGGCTTCCAGATTCCGTTCGATGACTTCGAGCTGACGCCGCTCTTCGCTGGTGAGCACCGCGAACTCCCTCCGGGCGACCGTGCGTTGCGGCGACATACCCGGATCTGGGCGTACACACACTCCTTGCGGTCAGTTCGGCACAGTCCGGGGTCAGCCGGAGATACGGAATACCAACGGTTGTGGCGTCAACTCTCCCGACGGCGTACGCACCGCGACGGTCGCCGCGTGCGACCCGCCCGACGTGGGCAACGGCCAGACCGGATCGGCTGCGTCGACCACGTGACTCTTCCCGTCGTGCTGCACTGCGTACCCGTTGGTGAAGGGATGACGGCTGGAGAACCGCGTGGCCGGCGCCCCGTCGCGGACGTCGATGCTGATCCCGATCTCCGCGAGATCGGGGTACGCGTCCTGAGGCGACCCGACGAGCAGCTGGCTGGGTCGCAACTGGTGCTGGAAGTGGGGGATGAACGGAGGTTTCGCCCAGGTCGCGCCGGTCGTGCTGATCTGGTGGAAGTAGGTGAACCACCAGGCGGTGGTGGCCGGCTTCAACGGCCCGTCCGCGGCGAGCAGGGTAGGCTGCCGTCCCTCGGCGAGCGCCGTCTGAAGCTCCAGCGTGGACAGTGGAGCCGAGCCGAACGTCCAGTACGCGCCGTTCTGCCCGTCGAGGACGACCCACTGTCCGAAGTCGTCGATCCACGCCTCGCTGACCACGTGGCCCTTGCCCCACCCGGCGTGATGATCCCGCTGCCGCAGACTGAGCCGCCGCGCCGGGATGCCCGCCGCGTTGAGCGCGTGCGACAACACGGTGCTGTACTCGACGCAGGCGAACCGCATGCCGTCGTCGTCTACGTGCCGCAGCACGTCGACCGCGTCCTCGTCGTCGCCGACGTGGTCGTTGGCGTGCTCCCAGCGGTTCGTCACCCAATGCAGCAACGTCACGGCCCGGTGCCAGGAGGAGCCCGACAGCTCTGGCAACAGTGGACGGAGCTGCTCCTCGCGCTCGGGCGTGGTGCGGAACAACTCCAACGGCAGCTTCGGCGTCAGCGACGGCCACACCACCAGTTCCAGGGGTGCGGGCGGGAGGTTCGCGGCCAGCTTCGCCTGAAGCTGCGGCCAGTCGGGCTCGGCTTCGAACGCCCGCTCGATCTCGCCCTCGAACAGTTCGGGCTGGAAGAATCCGCCGTCCAGCGCCTCCAGCAGGAAGTCCCGGGCCTCCTCTGTACGCCCCAGCCGGGCGGCGGCGATCGCACACCCTGGCGCCCACATGCGGGACCAATGCTCGTCCGCGCGGAGGCGGGCCACGAGCGTGAGCAGGTTCTCGTCGTCCTCGGCGCGCATCAAGTCCTCGGCCTGGATGCGTAGCTGAACCCCGTCGGTCATGCGCGCCATTGTCGCGCGGGGTGGCTGACTTTCGCCGCCCGCTCGTGCGGCGGACGCTTGTACGGCGGGTGGCTGCGTCGGGCGGCGGGCGGCGGGCGGCGGCGCGGGTGGCTGCGTTGCGTCGGGCGGCGGACCGTGGGCGTTTGGTTGATCTTGGCGACTTTCGGTTGCCAGAGCGACACTTTCTGGCCTAGATCAACTAGTCGACGCTGACTGGCGCGAAAGCGGCCGGCCCCGTCGCGGCGAGCGGCCCGGACACGGGAGGGCGGCCACCCGGGGTCAGGGAGCGTAGCCCCGTACGGTCGCGGCGATCGCTTCCAGCCAGAGCCGTCGCGCTCGGCCCGGATCGCCGAGGAATCCCTTGAGCTCCAGCGACGCGAGTCCGTGGACGAGCGCCCACAGGTGGCGGCCAACGTCGACCGGTTCGTGGTCGCCGAGCCGGCCGGAGGCGGCGGCGCGACGCAGCGTACGCAGGACGCGGTCGAAGCTCCGGTAGTAGAGCGCTTGGGCGTCGTGGTCGAGGTCGACGCCTTCGCCGAGGTAGATCCCGTACACGTGGGGTCGTTCGAGGGCGGCGGCTCGGTAGGCGAGTGCGAGGTCGGGCAGTTCGTCGAGGGGGTCGTCGCGTTCGGGGACGGCTTCGTGGTGGCGGCGCATCGTTTCGGCCGCCTCTTGGGCGAGCGCGGTCAGCAGTCCGCTCTTGTCGCCGAAGAGGCTGTAGACCGCTCGGGTGCTCGTTCCGGCGTCGTCGGCGACCCGCCGGACGCTGACGGCTCCTGGCCCTTCGTCGTGCAGCACGGCGGCGGCCGCGCTCAGTAGGGCGTCCCGAGCCTGGTCGCCGTGTTCTTTCGGTCGTCCCACGCTCGACAGGATAGCGCAACAGTGTTACGTTACGTCGTAACGAAACACTGTAACGAAAAGCGGGGGAGGGGTCATGAAGTACGACGTGGTGGTCGTGGGCACGCGGGTGGCCGGGGCGGCGACCGCGCTGCTGCTGGCCCGGCAGGGCGTACGCGTCCTCGCCGTGGATCGGGCGCGAGCGGGGAGCGACACGCTGTCCACCCATCAGATCCAGCTTCCGGGTGGGGCCCGGCTGCGCCGCTGGGGCCTGCTCGACCAGGTCGCCGCGACCGGCTGCCTGCCCGCGTCCTCGGTGCGCTTCGACAGCGGGTACGCCGTGCTCTCCGGCGCGTACCCGGAGGTGGACGGCGTCGGCGCGGTCTACAGCCCCCGGCGTACGCTGCTCGACGTCCTGCTGCAGGAGGCGGCGGCGGAAGCGGGAGCGACGCTGCGGGACGGCTTCGTCGTCGCGGGACTGCGTACCGGGAGGGATGGCCGGGTGACCGGCATCCGGGGCGCGGCCAAGGGCGGCGTCGCCGAGGACATCGAAGCCGACCTGGTGATCGGGGCGGATGGCAAGCACTCCACCGTCGCCCAGGCCGTCGGCGCGGCGACCTATCTCGACCGTGGCGCGACCGCCGCGGCGTGCTACGCGTACTTCGAAGGGCTGCCCGTCGCCGGTGGCGAGGTCTACGTCCGCCCGGATCGCATGGTCGGGCTGTGGCCGACCAACGACGGGCTCACCATCGTCTTCCTCTCCGTCCCGGCGGCTCGCTTCGCCGCGATGCGTACCGACTTGGACACCGCGTTCCGGGAGTCGGTCGGCGGCGTGGCGGACCTCGGCCCCCGGCTGGCCGCGGCGACGCAGGCGGAACGGCTGCGGGCCACGCCCGATCTGCCGAACCGGTTCCGGACGCCGCACGGGCCGGGCTGGGCATTGGTCGGCGACGCGGGCGTGGTCATGGATCCCTGCACGGGTCTCGGCATCGGGCACGCGTTGCACGACGCCGAGCTGTTCAGCGAGGCCGTGCTCACCGGCGACTTCAGCCACGCGCACCAGGTGCGTGACGCGTACCGGCGCCCGGTGTTCGACATGACGACGCGGCTGGCCGCACATTCGCCGGACCGCACCGGCGCCGTGCTGTTCCCGGCGATCGCCCGCGATCCCCGTCTCGTCACGGAGTTCCTCGGCGTGCTGACCGGGATCACTCCGCCGGACCGCTTCTTCCGCCCGGGGCGGCTACGTCGCATCGTCGGCTGGCGCGGGCTCGGCCGTCTCGCCCTCGCGCGGGGGCACGCCCGGGCTCAAGCGGGCGCGCCGGCCTTCAGCCGGTAGATGCGCTGGCGCAGAGCCTCCTCGGCGCCTGGCGGCGCGTTCTCGCCACGTTCGCGCCGCCAGCGGGTGAACGCCAGCTCCAGCTGCGCGGTGTGCAGGCGGTTGATCTGCTGGTACGCCGAAAAGCTGCCCTCGCGCAGCGTACGCAGCCGCAGGCGGAACCGCCGTGAGGCGTTCAGCAGCAGCGACACCTCGTCCGGGGTGACCGCGCCGAGCCGGTTGGCCGCCTCGGCCCGCAGCTGCCGGTGCAGCGACCGGGTCTCCTGACGCAACGCCACGATCACCAGCGTGAGCAGCACGAGGAAGGCAGGTCCCTTGAGGACGATCAGGTTGGCCGGCTGGACGATGAACAGCTGGACGTTCGCGTCGCTGGACTCCCAGTAGAAGTGACCCATGGCGCAGAAGTCCCAGACGAGGTGGGCGGCGATGGCGAACAGGAGCCCGCCGGTCGCGACCATGATCCGGCGCGGCCAGTCTTTGAGCTGCGTGGCCAGTCCGACGCCGGCCCCGATGATCCCGGCGTACGTGGCGTGGCTGACGAGCAGCCCGGTGACCTGCCGGTACCAGTGCTGGTAGAGGACCGAGTCGAAACCCTGCGTCATGTACGACATGGACTCCGCGAACTGGAAGCCGAGCCCGACGCACGCGCCGATGACCAGACCGCTGAGCATGCCGTCGATCCGCCGCCGGCACAGGAGCACGAGGACCACGACACCGGACGCCTTCACGAACTCCTCCGGGAAGGCGGCCGCCGCCGCGTGCCCGATGACTGCCGCGGTACCCGGCTGCACATCCGATCGGATCACCGCGTGCATCATGCCCTCGACGATCTGCGCGAAGTACGAGGAGACGACCGAGCCCCAGCCGAACGCGGCCAGCACCAGCCACCACGGCGGTTTGCGGTTGCGCTGCATCCGCCGGAACGTCCACAGCGCGAACGTCGTGGTGGGGATGCTCAGCAGCGCGCCCCGCCAGGAGATCCCGACCTCCAGCAGCAGCAGGAGCAGCATCAGCAGCGCCGGGACGCCGAACACCACTCCGCCGCCGATCGCCCACACGCGCCACTGCGTACGCGGCCCGCCGCCGGCGAGCCGGACCGCCATGAGGACGATGGCGGCCGCGATCGCACCCATCAGGACGACGGCGACGACGACCAGGTTGGCTACCCCCAGACCGGTCAGCGCCGGATCGTCGGCTCGGACGATCGCGATCAGGGCGGCGAGCGCGATGACGAGAAGGACGCCGCCGCAGACCGCGAAGGCGGCGGCGATCCGTCCGACCCGGTACTCCGCCGCGTCCACTGATGACGGCGGGGGCAGTGGCCGGACCAGCACGGGTCGCCAGGATTGCGGCGATGGAGGCAGGTAGCGCTGCGGCGGGACCGGCGGCCGGTGATCCGCCGGCGGGTTCCCGGGCAGCCGGCTGCCCGGCGGTGCGGTCACTGATCGATCTCCACGTGCACCCGGGCCAGGACCTCGACCGCGCGCCCGTTTCGAATTCCCTCCAGGACGAACTGATAATCCCCGGCCGGCACTGCGGACGTCCTGCTCAGCGGCACCGGGTCGCCGACGAGCTCGTCGAGGTTGCCGAGGTCTTCGCTGTGCGCGCGGTGGCCGAGGGAGTCGTACCAGGTGGCCCGGACGGGACCGGTCGGGCCGTCCTCGACGGCGTGCTCGGCGATCGCTGCGGCCGGGATCTCGCCTGCCCGGAACGTCGCCTGGGTCGAGCTGGCGACCTTTCCCGTCGAAGCGTCGTACGCGTACAGGCGGATCGGCAGGGGTGACCGGCGTTCGGGTGCGGTCGGCCAGCTGGCGACCAGCACGACGGCCGTGGCGACCAGGACGAGCGCGGCGAACAGACCCAGGATCGTCAACACCCGCACGGCCGGGGTGGTCTGATCGGCGTCCGACGGGTCAGCCATGGCGCCCCTTTCGTCTGGCATGGGTTACCCTAGCCGAATCCCAGGCCGATGACGTCCTTCTGCACTGACCACTGTCGACACTCCTGAGTGGATGGTAATGCTGCTGCGAGTGCCGGCTGACGGCGTGCCGATCGACTGCGGTGGGGTGGCCGACGGCCTGACCGGCTGCTACGGCAAGCTCCCCGCGATCGGCATCGCGACGGTCGCGGCGATCGCGGTGGCGGCTGTCATCGGCCACGCCGTTCTCGCCGTGCTCATGCCGCAGCTGTTCAACCGGCTCACCGGTGTGCCGGAGGCCGGTTCGCCGGATCCGGATGTCCTCGCCGGATCGGCGGATTCGGCGAACCAGCAATGGCGGGGCGAGGCCTCGACGACCGTTCGCGGCGGTACGTACTTCACGCCCAGTCCGCCCGGCCTCAAGGATCTGATCAACCCCGGCGGCGGAACGGTGAATTGCCGAGCCTGTGCGCTCGCCCTGGATTTCACTCTCGCCGGCGCGCCCGCCACGGCCCTGCCGGGGATCGCCGCCGGTCCCCACGATTTCCTCGAAACGCATTTCAGCGGCAGCAAGTTTCACAAGGTCATCGGGCTGAGCGGCGTGGTGGAGGCGATGGCGAAGGCCGGTCCGGGGGCTCGGGGCATCGTGTACGCGGCGACGGCCTCCAACGGCCATGTCTGGAACGTGGTCAACGACAACGGCGAGATCGTCTTCCTCGACGGCCAGAACGGCGTGGCCGACCACGTGTCGACCTGGCGCTATTACGAGCTGCTGCTGACGACCTGACCGGCGAGGGAGACGGGGGAAGGATCAGTCGAGGGCCAGCAGGTTGCGGGCCTTGACCGCCTTGAGGGCCAGCGTCCGGTAGCCGACCGACTCGAAGAGCACCGTGATCCGGTCCTCCTCCTCGCGCATGACGATGCCGGCGCCCCACTCCGAGTGGCGTACGCGCGACTGCACGGCGAAGCCGGTGTCCAGGCCCGCCTTGTCCTCGGCCGTCCCGGCGGCGCAGGTGTCGCAGTTGCCGCACAGCGCGTCCAGTTCTTCGCCGAAGTAGCCGAGCAGGAACTGGCGGCGGCAGTCCTCGGTCTCGGCGTACCCGCGCATCATCTCGACGCGGGTCAGCTCGATCGTGCGCATCTGCTCCGCCTCCTCGGCGGCTGCCTCGACGGCGTCCGAGACGCTGACCGAGTCCATCCACTCCAGACCGTCCGGGGTGGTCAGCACGGCCAGTGCCTCCTGGAGGAGGTTGACCGAGCGGGTCACCCGGGCCCGGCTCACGTCCAGCTTCGCGGCGACGTCGTCCAGCTTGATCGGCCCGCCGGCCTCCTTGACCGTCGTGGCGACCTGCCGCAGCAGCTCCTCGTCGACCTTGCCGGAGGTGAAGAAGCGGGGCAGCCGCAGATCCTCGGGGCGGAAGTACAGCACGGCGGTCGCCGCCTGCCCGTCCCGGCCGGCCCGGCCGATCTGCTGGTAGTACGAGTCGAGCGACTCGGCCGGGGCGGCGTGCAGGACGAACCGCACGTCCGGCTTGTCGATGCCCATCCCGAAGGCGGAGGTGGCGACCACGATCGCCCGGTCGGAGTGCAGGAAGGCGTCGTGCACCTCGGCTCGCTCGGTCGCCGACAGCCCGGCGTGGTACGCGTACGCCTCTTCGCCGGCGTCGCGCAGCGCCTTGGCGTACTCCTCGGTCTCGCCGCGGGTCTGCACGTAGAGCAGGCCGGGCGGGTCGAGGGCGACCACCCGGTCGACGATCTCGCGCCGCTTCTCGCGCTCGGTGACCTCCCGCGACACCTCGAGCCGGATGTTGGGCCGGTCGAAGCCCTTGACCAGCTCGACCGCGTCGCGCATGGCGAGCCGTTCGAGGATGTCGGCGCGGACGGGCGGTGAGGCGGTCGCGGTGAGCGCGATGACGGTCGGGTGGCCGAGCCGGGCGACGACTTCGCCGAGCCGCAGGTAGTCCGGCCGGAAGTCGTGGCCCCACGAGGAGACGCAGTGCGCCTCGTCCACCACGAACAGCGACGGCTTGGCCTCGGCCAGCTCGGCGACGACCTCGTCCTTCGCGAGCTGCTCCGGCGCGAGGAACAGGAACTCGGCGCTGCCGGTCTGGATCGCCTCGAACGACGCGTCGTTGGCCCGGTCGGACCGCGACGAGTTCACCACGTGCGCGTCCGGCCCGCCGCGCCCGAGCAGTCCCTTGACCTGGTCGCGCTGCAACGCGATGAGCGGCGACACGACGATCGTCGGCCCGCCGACCAGCACGGCCGGCACCTGGTAGATCGCCGACTTGCCGGACCCGGTCGGCGAGACCACCAGCGTGTCCCGGCCCGCGACCACGTGCTCCATCGCCTCCGCCTGCGCCGGGCGCAGGCTCTCCCAGCCGAAGGTCGTCCGCGCCACATCGCTCAGCCGCTTCAAGGTCTCGCTCATCGCCTGGCTCATGCACGGCATCCTCGCACGCGAAATCCAGTTGCCGTTCCGCGGTGGTCCCTGTTTGCTCAGCTTGTACGCACGAAGCAGCGACCACGTGAAGTGGCTTGAGGTTGGGAGATCCGATGCGAGGACGTTCTCTGCCCCGTCCGATTTCCGCCTACGCAGAGGACTTCTCGCTTCGTGCCTACTCTTCGTCCAACTCTCAATCTCGGAATCCTGGCGCATGTCGACGCCGGTAAGACCAGCCTGACCGAGCGGCTGTTGCTGTCGGCCGGGGTGATCGACGTGCTCGGCAGTGTCGACTCCGGCAGTACGCAGACCGACTCCCTGGAGCTGGAACGCCGCCGGGGCATCACGATCAAGTCGGCGGTGGTGTCGTTCGAGCTGGACGGCACGGTCGTGAATCTGATCGACACTCCGGGGCATCCGGATTTCATCGCCGAGGTCGAGCGGGTCCTGGGTGTCCTCGACGGTGTCGTGCTGGTCGTGTCGGCGGTCGAGGGCGTGCAGGCGCAGACGCGGGTGTTGTTTCGCACCGTACGCCGTCTCGGTCTGCCGGTGATCGTGTTCGTGAACAAGACCGACCGGACAGGCGCGGACGTGCCGGGGGTGCTGGCGCAGATCCAGGCCCGGCTCGGTGCGCCGGTCGTGCCGATGCCCATAGGCGATTCCGCTGTGGACGTGCTCACCGGCCAGGACGACGACCTGCTGCAGGCGTTCGTCGACGGCACACTGTCCGATGCCGCGGTGGAGGCCTCGCTGCGGCGGCAGTCGCAAGCCGGGATGGCGCTGGCGGCGTACGCGGGGTCGGCGATCACCGGCGACGGCGTGGACGCCCTGCTCGCGGCGTTGCCGGGGTTGCTGCCGTCGCGGTGC
>NZ_JBFBAZ010000210.1:0-9784 GCF_040682475.1 Hamadaea sp. NPDC051192 | reverse complement strand
CGCAACAGTCATGCCGAACCGAAACGCGACTTCGCCACCAAATCCAAGATCCGCTCACCCGATTACCTGGCCAACGTTTCCTGCTGAGCCACTAGATACGTCTTCCCGTACGCCACGGCTTGGTCGCTGACCGGGCCAAGCAGGAGGTGGAGCACCGGCCCTTGCAACAACAGCAGCACGACCGCGACTGCGGCAGCGGGAAGTGCCGTCGCCAGCAGGGTGCCGCTCGCCGCCCGTCGGACTGATTGCCCGCGACCGGCCCCGGCGTTCTGCGCCACCAGGACCGAACCGGCGGTCGCCAGCGCGATGAACATGCTGACAAAGAAGATGTTGAGGTATTCGACCGTGCTGATTGCACTGATCGCCTCCGCGCCTGTCTTGGCGACCATGAGCGGTCCCAGAGCGGAGAATCCGGTAACGAACACCTGGCTGACGACGACCGGCAGCAGCAGCGAAGCGACTTGCCGATGGCTGACGCGGGCGGTGCCGAACCATTGCTGGAGCAGCCGGTCGAGCGTCCTACGGCGACGTCGCGACGAAGGACCGTCGGAGTCGGCGGGCACCTCGTACGCGCTGGGCGGCTCGGCCGCGAGCGTCGTGGCGGCAATCGTGCCGACAGGAGGGTGAGGCGGGAGTGAGGCCAGCTGGTCCGAGTATCCGGATTGCTGCTGAGCCCCCGACATCTGGCAGAGTCTACGGGTACCCGGTGCGTGCTGCAGCCGTCGTTGGCACTCGTGGTGAGCTCACATCAGACGACTCCGACGGCGCGACCGCGACGCGCAGACGCCGAGGCCCTGCGCCGCGTACGCTGCGTTGACACATCGCTTCGCGAGTTTCTACCATGGCGGCTATGTTCAATGTCGTCAATCCATTGTGGCTGCTCTGGGAATGAGTGAACCTCTCGTTCCGGTCACATCGCTGCTCATGAGCAGGGCGCGCTCGACGCCCGACGTGGTGGCGATGGTGGAAGGCGACGGCTCACATATCAGCTACGGCGACCTGGCCGCACGAGTCCGGCAACTGGCGGGCGCTCTGCGCGACAACGGCGTCGGTGACGGCACGAGGGTCGGGCTGTGGATGGGCGAGGGCAGTTGGATCGCCCACGCAACCGGGTACTTCGCTGCGATGCACGCAGGGGCGGTCGCGGTGGTCCTGCCCACCGACGCGAGCCAGCGAGCCCTTCGGCAGATTTGCGACGATGCCGGTCCCGTTCTGGTGCTGTCCGACAAGGCGGCCGACATCTCATGGACCGATGCGCCCGCGCTGCCGGTCACCATCTCATCGGTAGGAGATCCGGCCGGCCCGGATACGGCAGGGAGCCCGCCCGGGCTCGCTGACGTCATCTTCACCTCCGGATCCACCGGCCTGCCGAAGGGCGTTGCCACAAGCCATGAAGCGCTGGCACGCATGGCCGAGCGGTATCGGGCGCGCAGCGGAGGGGCTGCGGTCGTCGGCCATGCGCTGTCACACGCGACCGCGATCGGTCGCCAGGTGCTTCTCGCCGCCGTTGCCCGCGGCGCCACCGTCGTGTCATGCGTCCCGTTCCAGCCCGACCGCTTTCTGCGGCTCTCGGCGGTCCATGGGGTCGGCACCGCCGTGCTGCCGGCCGCGCTCGGCAGGGCCTTGCGGATCGCGCTCGAAGCCGACCCCGCCGCCGCCCCCGCGCGACTGCGGCGTCTGCGGTTCGTCTCTGACCAGCTACGCCCCGAGGTGCACCGGGGCTTGGCCGACCTGCTCCCGAAGACCGCAATCGTCAACACCTACGGGCTCACCGAGGGCGGCGACGCCCATCTGGTGGTCACCGCCGACGACTGCGATCTCGGCCCGGGCGGCTACCCGGCGCCCGGAACTGAGGTGCGGGTCATGCTGCATACCGGGGAATGGGCGCCCCAGGGCGACATCGGCGTGGTCTGCATCCGCGACGGCAACTTCCCGCTGACGTACCTCACCGAGCCTTTTCGGGCGCAGCTCGTCTGGCACGACGGCTGGACCCGAACCGGCGACCTGGGCATGATCGACGCGAACGGCCGGGTACACATCACGGGCCGCATCGAGGCGCATGCCCGGATCGGCGGCCACACCGTCGCCCTGTCCACGGTCCAACGTGCGCTGGAGGAGCACCCGCTCATCGACTCCGCCGCGGTGATCGCTGTCGCACACCCTTCCCTTGGCCAGTCGCTCGCGGCCGTCGTGGAGGCGAGGGCAGAGTTAGATTCGGCGCAAGTGCGCGCTTTCCTCGCGGGTTCGGTCCCCGACTACGCCGTCCCCTCACCTGCTGTGGTGGTGCGCGCGATCCCGCTGTCTCGCAACGGCAAGCCGCTACGCGAAGCGATCGAACGGATCGTCACGGACCGGCGTACGGCCGAGGTCGAGCCGTGCCGGACTGAGCTGGAGAAGGCCGTCGGCGCCATCTGGGCCGAGCTCCTGGAGACCGATCGTCCGCCGGGCCGCAACGAGAGCTTCCATGACCTGGGAGGCGACTCCGTTGCCGCAGTGCAGGTGCTGATGCGAGTCGAGGAGCTCACCGGCCGCGACGTGCCGCCGGAGGCCTTAACGATGAGCGCGAACCTCGCCGAGTTCGCGGCCGCCGTCGAGCAGCTCGAGCAGTGCCCGTGACGGCGGGAATCGTCGCTCTTCTGGAGCGTCGGCTGCGGGATCGCCCATTCGCTGGCGCCCGGATCTACGTTTCCAGGAACGGCAGGTGCCTGGTCGACGAGGCATTCGGCGAAGCCCGTCCGGGCGTGGCCATGTGCCCGCAGACCGTCGTGCATTTGAGCTGCGCGGGCAAGCCGCTGCTGGCTGCGGTGGTGTTGAGTCTCGTCGAGGCGGGCCTCATCGCGCTGGCCGACCCGGTCCACCGACATCTTCCTGGCTTCGAAACCGGAGGGAAAGGCGCCGTCACCGTCGACGACGTGCTCAGCCACGCCGGCGGCTTCCGCTTCTTCGACGGGCCGGGGCCGTATCTGGACAGCTTCGGCGGGTTTCTCCGCCGAGTCATGAGCACGACCCTGGAGCCGGACTGGCGCCCCGGGGTCGATCAGGGATACCACTACGAGACTGGCTGGTACGTGCTGGCCGCGCTCACCGAGGCCAAGCTAGGCGTTCCGTACGATGATGCCATCGCCGACGTCGTGCTCAAGCCTCTGGGCATGCGATCGACCTGGGCGACGATGTCGCGGGCGACCTATCAGGCGGTGAGCCACCAGCTTGCGGTGCCGAGCTTCGTGCAGCACGGCGTGGTCCGCCGGTCGCCGTTCCTCATCAGCGCATCGGCGTGCCGCACACGATGCCCGTCCTACGGCTATTTCGGCACCATCGACGACCTCGCACGCTTCTACGAAGCCGCCATCGCCGGCCTGGACAGCGCAGCCGACTTCCCGTTGGCGCCGGCGACGCTTCGGCTGATGACGACGTCGGCGAGGGGCCCGGTTCAGGATCGGACGTGGAAAGCCGAGTACGCGTACAGCCGTGGCTTCTACCGTGGTCTGGCCGGCACCTGGGGGTACGGCAAGCGCTGGTCGCCTTCGTCGTTCGGCATGTCAGGGCTGGTGGGACACACCGTCGCTGCCGCGGACCCGCAGACAGGCGTCGTCGTGGCAGCCTCGTTCGGGGCCCTGGCCGACAGCGGCGACGACATCGCCCGCCTGACCGATCACCTGTACGACACGGCGATGGCCGATACGCGGTAAGCCCTGGCACCGAGGTCCCGGTCTGTCGCGCTGAGACGCCGGTCCGTACGGCCGCGCTATCGGTCTGGGCCCGCGCCGATGCGGGTGACGTGCTCGGCTACGCACTCTAGGAGCCGATGTGCCTCCGCGGCGTTCATCGAACCGTCCTTCCAGTCGACGCCGGCGTAAACGAGGCCCGCAGCTCGGAGCACCCAGAACCTTCTCCGCGCTCCCCGCCGGTGCACTCGCGACCAGTCCACTATCTTGTCGCGATCGGCGACCAGCGGCTCCAGTTCGGGTCGGGATGCCGACCCGTCCACGTAGTTGAAGACGGAGCCGGCCACGTCGATGTCCATCAGTCCGGAAGGGCTGCATTTGGTCTGCAGCACGTCGACGCACAACTTGCGCACGTCGACGGGGTTCGCATGTGCCCACCGTTGGGCGGCTGTCTGCTGTGCGTACAGTGCCCGGATGCCGAGCGAGGATCGCAGTTCGTCGCGTCGCGCGACCACCGGCGCGCGCAAGTTCATCTTGCCGACCGCGTGCAGAGCGCTGCGGGTGGGTCTGTTGAGGCACTCGACCTGAATTCCAACGACCGGCCGGTCAAGCACCTCGCACAGGGCCGCGCCGAAAGCCGCGAGGAACACGGTCGGCATTGACACGCGGCACCCGCGCGAGGCCGCCTCGGCGCTGTCCAGCAGCGACTCTGACGCGATCGAGCAACGCCGGAAACGTGGCTCGCCGACGGCAGGCTCACCTGGCGGGGACGCCTGCACCGCGGAGAGCTCCCCAAGCTGCGTGCCCCAGAATCTCAACGCCCGGCGGAGGTGGGTCTGGCCGGCGTCCGTGCGCTCCCAGTTCGAGAGGTCGAGCGGTTGGAGCGGGTCCACCGCCGCCCGGACGCCGCCGGTGAGCAGCAGCTCGAGCTCCTCGCGCAGCACCTTGATGCCCCACGCGTCGACGGCCGAATGATCGGCGACCAGACCTAGCTGGTTGACCCGGCCGTCCTGCATTGACAGCACGGCCCGGATCGGCCACTCACGCGAGATGTCGAAGTAGTGGCGGGACGCCTGAGCCAACACCTCCGGCGCGAGGGCAGCGGTCGTCACCTCCACCACTGCGTCCAGGTCCCTGTCGGATCGCGGCGGCGCCGTCACTTGCTGCCTGGCCGGCTCCCCCTCGGCCACGTGGAGGAGGCTGCGCAGTGATTCATGCCGCACAAGGCACGCACGGAGCGCAGCGAGGACGTCTTGCGGTGGCAGGCGCGACACCGGCAACGCCGACACCAGGTTGAAGTCCGGTGACGCGTTGGCATCAGGCGGAGCCCCTAGCAACCAGTCTTGTTGCGGCCAGTTCGCCTCGCCCTCCCTGACGACCTTCATCGCATCCTCCGGCATGAATACCTTCTAGGTTGTGGGTCAGCCGAACGGTTGCGGCAGATGGTTGAGGTGTTCCTCGGCCGACACTGGATACCCGAGCAGTGCCGGCAGGGAATAGAGGCGGGGGTGGCCGAGGTAGCGGGCGTCGGGGTTGAATCCCAGCGGCTGCAGGCTGGGGATGATGACCCGCACGACGTGCAGTCCGATCTGCTCGGACTCGGGCGTGGTGAGGTCGACCGCGTAGACCTTGTGCCCTGCGCGCTCACATCGGCGGACCAGGTTCGCCAGGCGGCCCGGGCCGGTCAGCGGGAGGTCCTGGTGGTCGAACACCGGCCGGACCGGCCGCGGGTGTGCGGGGTTGAGCAGGAAATCGAACGCGTCGTGATGATCGGGTCCGGCAATCTGCAGCGCGCCACGGACGATGAGCGGGACCTCTTCGGGCTTGCCCGCATCAGCGAACCGCAACGTCGTGTGGATGGAGACGGCTTCGCCGAGGGCATGCTCGACGGCCTTGCCTCGGTCGACATTGGTCGAGGCGGCGACGACCCGGCCGACGACCGCGTCATGTGGAGCTTCGAGAAGGCAGTACGCCGTGGGCACGCCGATCTCTGACGTCGCGTCGAACACGTGCGCTCGCATGTACTTGCGTTCGCACCAACGCACCAGACGCACGGCGTCGGGCGTCATGTCGCCGACGTCGATCCGCGGCAGCGCCAGGCGCTGCAACCACAGCACCGAGTTCATGTCACGTTCGATGACTTCGCATATCGCCGAGAAGAGTGCGTCCTCCCGCGTCCCCCCGGCCGCGGCGCCGGTGCTGATCGGCGTCCAGAATCGTTCCGCCGGCAGGACCGCGCCGCCGAGGTAGACCATGATCGCCGGCAGGCGGACCGGGGACCCGTCGTTGAGGTCGACCCCGTCGACCCATCTGATCTCGGTGTCTTGGTCGAGATTGGCGACGCTGGAGGGGTTGCGGGCGATCTCGCGATCTGAGTGACGGGGCAGACCGCGCCAGTCGACGGCGAACGGGACCGACGACGGCGTGCCTATCGAGACCTTCACGGGTTCGCTGGCGGTGGCCAGCCGTTCCAGCGCCTCGATCACGCTGACGCGCCACGACAGGTCTGCTTCGCCTGCACGGCCCCACGCGTCCATGGCCCGGTGCGTCCGGGCAGCGGTCCGGCATGACAAGACCGTGCCGCTCATGTTCATGTAAACGTAGAACCACGCCGGGAGGCCGGCCCCGGCGATCCGGGCGGGAGGCCTCGGCACGCAAGCGTACGGGCCGACAACCTCATGGACTCGGGAGATCGCGCTCATCTGCCGCTCGCCCCAGGCGGAAGTCCCAGCGACAGCGCCAGGAATCCCCGCGAGTCGAGCCGTCCGCCACCCACGGCAGCGGACAACGCGTCGGCATGGATCCCTCGGAAGAGGCAAGCGCCGACCCCGAGCCGTGTCGCGACGACCAGTGCCTGGTGCAGGCTGTATCCCGTGCGCAGCAGCAGGTTGAGGTAGCCGTCCGTCCCGTGGCCGGCGAGTTGCTCGCCCAGGTCCCACAGCGGCGTGACGATGCACGGTGCGGTCGTCAGCGGTTCCATGCCCGCCCACATCATCGTCTCGACGGAAAGCTGTGCCGCGACGGCGACCAGCTGCCCGTCACGGAACTCGTACACCCCGGGATGAGTGTGGCTGACCGCCCGCGCGAAAACCAGCCACCGTGGACCGGCGACGTCGTCAACCTCCAGCAGGTCGCAAGCCTCGGCACCGGCCCGGCAGATGTCCGACACGGCGTCGCGTGGCAGCGGCTCGTCGCTGTAGTCGCGTACCGATCGTCGGGTCCGGTTGAGCGCATCCACCTCGGCGGAACTGAGCCGCAAAGCCGAGGCGCCGACCATGGGGCGCAGCCGGCCGGCATCGCGGGCGAGGCTTCTTCGTCCCGCCGATCGCAGCAACGCGGTCGCCGGATCGCCGAGGAGGTTCGACGCCGACTGTGTTGTGTCATTCATCGTCGGCTCCGGAGAAGACCATGACTGCGGTGACGACCTCGTTCTCGAGGTCGAGGTCGAGCAGGTCGGCAAACACCGTGGCGTCCCACCCGGTAAGCATGCGGGGGCCGAGGCCGTCGGCTCCTGCAACGATCACGGCCTGGCTGAGCGCGACGCCCGCGTCCAGGTGGACGAGGCGCAGCGCGAAGTCGCCGTACTTCGCCGCAACCTTGGCCAGGTCGGCCACCCACACGACCACGTGGTCCCACGCGATATCGATCAGGTCGGCAAGGCTCGCGTCGACCTCCTCGCGGCCGACCCGACCGGTCGCCACGAACCGGTCGCCGTCGGGGTCGTACCACGCGCAGTGGCTGGCGAGCGGTCCGATCTCGAGCTGAGAGATCACGAACGCCTGGGGCGAGCCAAGGTTGCCTCCGGTCGGTACTGCTCGCCGCGGTCCCGCCCCCTGGACGGTCCGCGCGCCGATCGTCCTTCGCAGCAGAGCAGCGATCGGTCTGATCGGTTCGCCGGCCAACGCATCGCACGCCACGGCGGGACAGCTGGGCATGCTTCGTTGCCGACGCTGGAGATCGACAGTGTCCGTGGGGCGCAGCGCCGGCGCAGGCAGGTACAAGGCCGGCGGGCTGATCTCGATGCTCTGTTCGTAGTCCCAGCCGAGCTGTCCGCTGTCGAGCGGCGCGTCCTCCGGGTGCGCTGCTCCTCCCCGGCAGGTCTGGCAGGTGAGCTGCCTCAGCTGCAGGGCGGTGGTAAACCGAGGTGCCTGATCCGGGCCGAGGGCAAGCTCGACCCTCCGGTTCAGCGTGCAGACGGCGGCGGCGCCGCCCAGCCCATTGACGACCTCACCGGCGACCAACGCGGCGATCAGGTCGATCACCGCCGGCGACGGCGTGCCACCGATGGGGGCCGCCGCCGGCTGCGATAGCTGACACAGACACGATGTGCTCGGGTGCAGCATGGGACCGACGAAGCCGCCGTCCGGGACTGCGCCGACCGCGAGCCAGAGGTGTCCCCCACCGAGCGCATCGGCAGACAGGGCGGATCTTGGCTGCGCGCTGTCACCGATCACCTCAATCACCATGGTGTCAGCCCACGCGGCACCGGTGACCGGTTGGCGCTCGCCAAGGCGGTGAAGTGCGTACTCTTCGCAGGCCACACCGCACCGTGCGAGCTCAGCCTCGATCGCGGCGTGGAGCGCTCCGCCGCCGGCCAGCAGGACCCGCGCGTCGCGGATGCGGCCGGCTGTCTGCTCAGCGCAAACGGATCTGCCGCTGAAGGCGAGAGTCCGTTCGAAGAACGCCAGTGCGGGCGTGTGCCTCACTGCCTCTGGCGGCCGGCGAGCCGTCTGCGGCTCCACTCGTTGTGCCAGGCCACGTCCGGCCAGCTGGGCGAGAGCACTCAGGGTGTCGTCCAGCGGTATGCGCAGCTTCGCGGAGATCTCAGCCGTGGTCCGCGTTCCGTCCAGGAGATCGCAGAGTTCCGGCAGGATGTCGACCGCTCCAGGCCCGGTGAACGCTTCCGAGGTGGGACCGCCCTCGAAGACGTATGCGGAGCCGGCGGCGAACCGCACCAGCCCTGTGCTGAGGCGAAAGGTGGCGCTGGCGGGCGTGGGCTCAGCCATCGTCCTCCCCAGCCCTTGTTTCCATGCCCTCTCGAACCGCAGGCGACCAGCGCGGACAATCGGGCATTGGCATGAACACGTCGCTTCGCAGGTCCGCCGTGAGCACGTGGTAGCTCAGTACTCGCCGGCTCGCCTGTTCACGGCGATCGATCATCATCGCCGTCAGGCCGGCGGCAACACCTGCGTGGTGCTCCAAGTAGCCCAGCGGACCCGCAGACGGGACGTGGTCATACAAGCCCCACAACGCCCGCGTGTTGTCAGGATGCTCCTCGCTGGCAAGGCTGCGCGACAGCAGGCAGCCGTAGCAGCCGGCGACGTCCCGCGTGAGCAGTGGACCCACGCGTATCACCGGATGAGCCAGCACCACCGGAATCCACCACGGCACATCGACCATGGCGTCCAGTGCGAGGCCGAGTGCACGCGACTCTCGCCACGAAGCCAACACGACCGGCCCCGCCAGTCCCGCCGGTAGCACTGCATCCTGAATCTGCGCACCGGCGAGCCGCTGCGCGATTCGGTCGGCGACCGCCCGTCCGAAGTCACCGACGGCGACTATGGTCAGGCCGGGAGTCATGGCTTGACCCGCAACGAGATGAGCCGCGCTCCCCTCAGACAACGCTGCGTGCCGGATTTACTCGACAGGCCGCGATGGCAACTGTTGCGATTCTGGCGACATCAGTAGACGTCGTATCGGCCACAGCGCGGTTCACTCGTTCTCCGGACGCTCGTTCCCCTGGCAGATCGAGTTGCAGCTGCAGACGCAGACGCAGCCGCCGCAGCCACTGGCAACGGGGACGAACGGCTTGTCAGAGACCAGCGCGGTCAGCTGCAGGCGACGCTGACCCTCCGCTTCGGGCATCGTCAGGGCGATCTCGGCGGGCTGTTCGGACTTGTGCTCGAGGACAGTCGACATTGCACCCCTCCTTGATTGACTGGGCGCCACACTAGCATTGACATCGATCACATGCAATATTTCGAGTCAACTATGAAGCTGCTCCGCTCTGAAGCCATCGGTATAGCTAGTGGTGTGACATGAAACGTTGACCCGGTAATCGGATCGATGTGACTATATCGATGTTTGTGGTTTCTGTGTTGAGTGCGCGGAGGTATCCG
>NZ_JBFBAZ010000209.1:0-9897 GCF_040682475.1 Hamadaea sp. NPDC051192 | reverse complement strand
GGCGGTTTCCGTGGTGGCGACCGCGATCGTGGCGGCTATGGCGACCGTGGCCCGCGCCGCGACTCTGGCGACCGTCGCGAAGGCGGCTTCCGTGGCGGTGACCGTCCCCAGCGTGACGGCGGTTTCCGTGGTGGGGACCGGGATTCGCGCGGTGGCGATCGTGGCGGGTTCCAGGGTGGACAGCGCCGTGAGGGTGGCTTCCGCAGTGACCGTCCGCAGCGTGACGGTGGCTTCCGTGGTGGAGACCGTCCCCAGCGTGACGGTGGCTTCCGTGGTGGGGACCGCCCGCAGCGCGACGGCGGTTTCCGTGGTGGCGACCGCGATCGTGGCGGCTATGGCGACCGTGGCCCGCGCCGCGACTCTGGCGACCGTCGCGAAGGCGGCTTCCGTGGTGGCGACCGTGACGGTGGCTTCCGGGGCGGGGACCGTGACGGTGGCTTCCGTGGCGGCGACCGCGAGGGCGGCTTCCGTGGTGGGGACCGTGATGGTGGCTTCCGTGGCGGCGACCGGGGTGGCTACGGCGACCGTCGCGAAGGCGGCTTCCGCGACCGCGAGGGTGGTTTCCGCGACCGCGGCGAGCGCCCGGTCCGGGACGGCGAGGGCGCCGAGGGCGAGACGCGTACCGAGGCTGGGTTCACCGAGGGCGGGTACGCCGAGGGCCGGGAGCGCCAGCAGGGTCCGGAGATCCCCGAGGACATCCAGGCTGACGAGCTCGACACCGAGATCCGCGCCGAGCTGCTGACGTTGGCGCGTCCGGTCGCCGAGCGCGTCGCCCGGCACCTGGTGGCCACCGGCTACCTGATCGACGAGGACGCGCCGCTGGCGCTGGAGCACGCCATCGCCGCCCGTCGGCTGGCCTCCCGGATCGCCTCCGTACGCGAGGCGGTCGGGCTGGCGGCGTACCGGGCTGGGGAGTGGCAGACCGCGATCTCGGAACTGCGCACCTATCAGCGGCTGACCGGGCGGCAGACGCATCTGGCCGTCCTCGCCGACTGCGAGCGGGCGCTGGGCCGGCCGGAGAAGGCCGTGGACATGTTCCGCGCGGCCGACCGGGCCAAGCAGGGCCAGACCGAGGCGATCGAGCTGCTCATCGTGGCCGCCGGCGCTCGGGGCGACCTCGGGCAGAAGGACGCCGCCGTCGCGATGCTCCAGGTTCGGGAGCTGACCTCCGACAGCGGCGAGCCGTGGGCTGCCCGGCTCCGGTACGCGTACGCCGACGCACTGCTCGGTGCGGGGCGTACCGAGGAGGCCCGTGAGTGGTTCTCCCGGGCGGCCGAGACCGACGAAGAGGGCGACACCGACGCGGCCGAGCGGCTGCTCGAACTCGACGGCGTCAACCTGGAGGACGACGACCAGGAAGACGACGAGGACGAGGACGCCGAGGAGTCGGGTGAGGACGAGTCGGACGACGACGAGTCTGATGAGGACGACGAGGACGAGTCCGATGAGGACTACGACGACGACGAAGACGACGACGATGAGTCCGATGAGGACTACGACGACGAAGACGACGAAGACGACGACGAAGACGACGAAGACGACGACGAAGACGACGAAGACGGCGACGAAGACGGCGACGAAGACCGCGAAGGCGACGAGGAAGACGACGACGAGGACTCGGACGGCTACGACGACGAGTCCGATGAGGACGATGAGGACGACGAGGACGACGCGGTCGGCGGCGAGAACAACGGCATCGACTCCCTCGCGGACGAGCACGACGACGAGATCGACGCCGATCTCGACGCGGATGCCGACATCCCGGCTGCCGAGGTCAACCGGATCGACGACCGTCCGGCCGCCGGCCGTGACGAGTCCGGCGATCAGCGTCCCTGATCGGCGCGGCGAATGAGCGTGGCTTCGGCCGGTCGCCTGGTCGACGCGTACGACCTGGTCATCTTGGACCTGGACGGCGTCGTCTTCCTCATCGACCGGCCGATTCCGGGCGCGGTGGAGACCATCGGCCGGTTGCGGGCCGACGGCGTACCCGTGATGTTCGCGACGAACAACGCCTCACGCCGAGCGGCTGAAGTCGCGGAGCTGTTGTCCGGCATGGGTGTGGCCGCGAGCGCCGCCGAGGTCTTGACCTCCGCGGGCGCCGCGGCCGCGACCCTGGCCGGCCGGTTCCCGGCGAACGCGCCCGTCCTGGTGGTCGGCGCGGACGCGCTGCGGGACGAGGTACGCGAGGCCGGGCTGAGTCTGGTCGAGGGCGCGGACGACAAGCCGGTGGCGGTCGTGCAGGGTTACGGGCCGGACGTGGGCTGGCGGCAGCTGGCGGAGGCGTCGCTGGCGATCCGGGCGGGCGCGCTGTGGGTCGCCACGAACACCGATCGGACCCTGCCGAGCCCGCGCGGGCCCTTGCCGGGCAACGGTTCCCTCGTGTCGGTCATCGCGACCGCGTTGGATCGCAAGCCGGATCTGGTGATCGGCAAGCCGGAGCCCGGTCTGTTCGAGGCGGCTTCCCGGCTGACCGGCGCCCGGCGGCCGCTGGTGGTCGGCGACCGGCTGGACACCGACATCGCGGGCGCGCGCCATGCTGGGGTCGACAGCCTGATGGTGCTGACCGGGGTCAGCAGCCGCGCGGACATCGAGCAGACCCCGCCGGAGCTGCGCCCGACGCACGTCGCGGACGATCTCACCGCCCTCTACGCCGTCACGTCCAACACCGAACGGTAGTTTGGTTCCTGTTGGGCGGCTTCCGCCGTCCACCCATGGACTTGTCGCGCCTGCCGTCCCGGGCAGAACGGCGGGCGCGCGGACGAAGGGAGCGGGCGATGGCCGAAGCATGGCGGTCGTACCTCGAGATGGCCTACGGGCTCACCAAGACCTCGCGGAAGAAGGCGGAGAAGGCCGTCCGCGAGATCGTGGGCAAGGGCAACGCCAAGGCCGGGGAACTCCAGACGATGGCCGAGGATCTGATGGCCAGCGCCGACGCCAACCGCAGCGCCATCACCAAGCTGGTGCAGAGCGAGCTGGACAAGGCGCTCGGCCGGGTCGGCCTGGTCAAGGCGGAGGAAGTCACCGAGCTGCGCGAGCGGGTGGACGAGCTGGAGGCCAAGCTGGCCGCCGTTCCGGCTACTGCCGCTGCTTCGGCTTCGGCTCCGGCGAAGGCTGCTGCGGCGAAGACGGCTGGGGCGAAGGCTGCCCCGGCGTCGAAGGCTGCCCCGGCGTCGAAGGCGGCTCCGGCCAAGGCGACGGTCGCGAAGAAGACGGTCGCCAAGAAGACCGCCGCGCCGGCCAAGGCGGCTGCGGCGACGCCGGTCGAGACGGTGCTCGCCGAGGAGGAGAAGCTGGGTCCGGCCAAGGCTGAGCCCGCCAGCCCGGCCGCCCGGAAGACGACTTCGGCCTCGGCTGCGGCGAAGAAGACGGCTTCGGCTCCGGCGAAGAAGACCGTCGCGAAGAAGACGGTGGCCAAGAAGGCGCCCGCCAAGAAGGCCACTTCGTGACCTCGGCCGAGCCGGACCTCGAGCCCGACTTCGAGCCGGACCTCGAGCCGGCTGGCGGCGCGCCCGGCGCGACCGGCCATCGGGCCGTCGACGCGGCGCTGCGGTCGCTGCAGAACGCCGCCGAGCTGCCCGTGGGGGAGCAGATCGCGGCGTACGAGGCGGCGCACCGCACCCTGCGGGAGACGCTGTCCACCATCGACGACGCCTGAGCGGAGCACCATGGCACGACGACTGCGCCTCGACGCCGAACTGGTCCGCCGGGGGCTCGCCCGGTCTCGGGAACAGGCGGCCGCACTGGTCGAGGCCGGCCGGGTAGAGGTCCGCGGTCAGGTCGCTCGCAAGGTGGCGGCCATGGTCGACACGGCGGATCCGGTACGCGTGACGGGGCCGGAAGTCGGCGACGAGTACGTGTCGCGGGGCGGCCACAAGCTCGCCGGCGCCCTGGACGCGTTCACCCCGCGGGGGCTGGCCGTCGAGGGGCGGCGCTGCCTCGACGCGGGCGCGTCCACCGGCGGGTTCACCGATGTGCTGCTGCGCCGGGGTGCGGCGCACGTGGCGGCGGTCGACGTCGGCTACGGGCAGATCGCGTGGTCGCTGCGGACCGACGAGCGCGTGACGGTCATCGAGCGGACCAACGTGCGTACGCTGACGCCGGACGCGATCGGGGGGCCGGTCGAGCTGACCGTGGCCGACCTGTCCTTCATCTCGCTGCGGCTGGTGCTGCCCGCCCTGGCCGCGTGCACCGACGGCGATCTGGCCCTGATGGTGAAACCGCAGTTCGAGGTCGGCAAGGAACGCGTGGGGGCCGGCGGTGTGGTCCGGGATCCGGCGTTGCGCGCCGAAGCCGTGGTGGACGTCGCGCGTACCGGGTGGGATCTTGGACTGGGCGTCGCCGGAGTGGTCGCCTCGCCGCTGCCCGGCCCGTCGGGCAACGTCGAGTTCTTCCTCTGGTTCCGCAAGGGCGCACCGCCGGTCGACCCCGGGGAGGTCGCCACGGTGGCCGGTGTGTCACATTCGGAGGTGTCGGAAACAGGCGGGGAGGGCGGCGCTGATGGCTGAGCGGCGGGACGCGCTGCTGGTGACCCATACCGGGCGCAAGGACTCCACGGAACACGCCCGGACGGTCGCGACCGACCTGCTCGCGGCCGGCTTCGGCGTACGTGTCGTGGAGGAGGAGGCCGAGGATCTCGACCTGCCCGGGGTGACCCCCGTGTGCGGGCCGGAGGCGGCCGCCGGGACCGAGATCGTCTTCGCCCTCGGCGGCGACGGCACGTTCCTGCGAGCGGCCGAGCTGGCCCGTCCTTATGGCGCTCCGCTGCTCGGGATCAACCTGGGCCGGGTCGGCTTCCTCGCCGAGGCCGAGATCCACGACCTCGACCAGGCCGTCCGGGACGTCGTCGCCCGGGAGTACACCGTGGACGAGCGGCTCACCCTGGACGTGACGGTCGAACTGGGCGAGATCGAACTCGCCTCGTCCTGGGCGCTCAACGAGGTCAGTGTCGAGAAGAACGCCCGGGAACGGATGCTGGAGCTGCTCGTCGACGTCGACGGCCGGCCGCTGTCGCGGTACGGCTGCGACGGTGTGGTCTGCGCGACGCCGACCGGGTCGACGGCGTACGCGTTCTCGGCGGGCGGCCCGGTGGTCTGGCCCGAGGTCGAAGCCCTGCTGCTGGTGCCGATCAGCGCGCACGCGCTGTTCAGCCGCCCGTTGGTGACCGCGCCCACGTCCACGTTCATGATCACGGTGGAGCCCTACACGACCGGCGCGCTGCTGTGCTGCGACGGCCGCCGGACGGTCGACCTGCCACCGGGCGCCCGGGTCACCGTCCGTCGAGGAGAGCTGCCCGTACGCGTGGTCCGGCTGCGGCCGCGCCCGTTCACCGACCGGCTCGTGGCCAAGTTCGAGCTGCCCGTGGTCGGTTGGCGCGGTCAGGCTTGAGCTCGTTCACCTGCTGTTATCACTGCGCGCGACGCCCGGCGGGTGACACCGTCGTACGCCTGAACTAATCTCTGTGTCGTGCTGGAGGAGTTGCGCATCACCGGCCTCGGGGTCATCGAGGACACGACTCTGCCACTGACCCGTGGCATGAACGTGATCACCGGTGAGACCGGTGCCGGCAAGACTATGGTCGTGACCGGCCTGGGGCTGCTCTTCGGCGGCCGGGCCGATGCCGGGCGGGTGCGGGCCGAACCGGGCCGGGCCATCGTGGAGGGCCGGCTGCGGCTGCCCACCCAGACCGCCGCCGCGGTCGCCGCCCGGGTGGCCGACGCGGGCGCGGAGATGGACGACGACGGCAGCTGGCTGCTCAACCGCACGGTCACCGTCGAAGGCCGCTCCCGGGCGCATGTCGGCGGGCGTTCGGTGCCGGTGAGCCTGCTCGGCGAGATCGGCGAGCAGGTGCTGGCCGTGCACGGGCAATCCGACCAGCTGCGGCTGCTGCGGCCGGCCGAGCAGCGCGGCTCGCTCGACCGGTTCGCCGGTCCGGAGCACGAGAAGCTGCTCACCGAGTTCCGCGAGCTGCACACCGCGTGGCGCCGGGCCGAGGACGACCTGGCCGACCGCCGCCGCAACGCCCGCGAACGCAGCCAGGAAGCCGATCTGCTGCGGCTCGGGCTGGACGAGATCACCCGCGTCGACCCGCAGCCCGGCGAGGACGACGAGCTGCGCATCGAAGCCCAGCGCCTGGAGCACTCCGAGGGGCTGCGGACGGCTGCCAGCACGGCGCATCACGCGATTTCCAGCGAGGACGAGGCGGAGGACGCCAACAGCCTGCTCAACGCCGCCCGGCGCAGCCTGGAGGCGCAGTCCACGGTCGACCCGGTGCTCGGCGAGCTGGCCGCCCGGCTGGAGGAGGCCGCGACGCTGCTGGCCGACGTCTCGGTCGAGCTGTCCACCTACCTCGCCAGCCTCGACGCCGACCCGGACCGGCTGCAGGCGATCTACGAGCGCCGCGCCGCGTTGCGTGCGCTGACCCGCAAGTACGCCGACGACGTGGACGGGGTCATCGCCTGGGCCGACCGGGCCCGGACGCGGCTGGCCGACCTCGACGTCTCCGACGAGGCGCTCGAGGAGCTGGACCGGGAGCGGCTGCGGCTGGCCGGTGAGGTGGCGGTCGCTGCCGCGAAGGTGCGCGCCGCCCGGATCGCCGCCGCCGGCACCTTCGCCGAGCAGGTCACCGTGGAACTCGCCGGGCTCGCCATGCCGCACGCCCGGGTCGAGTTCGTCGTCTCGGCGCGTACGCCGGGGCGGGGTGAGCCGGCGCTGGTCGTCGACGGCGAGGAGGCCGGAGTCACCGCGGACGGGGCGGATGAGGTCGAGCTGCGCCTGATCGCGCATCCGGGCGCGCCCGCGTTGCCGTTGCAGCGGGGCGCTTCCGGCGGTGAGCTGTCCCGGGTGATGCTGGCCATCGAAGTGGTCTTCGCCGGGGTCGGCGGCCCGCCGACGCTGGTCTTCGACGAGGTCGACTCGGGTGTCGGCGGCACCGCCGCGGTCGAGATCGGCAAGCGCCTGGCCCGCCTCGCGCGCAGCCACCAGGTGTTGGTCGTCACGCACCTGCCCCAGGTCGCCGCGTTCGCCGATCGGCATCTGGTGGTGGCCAAGGACACAGGTGGGGCGATCACCACGAGCGGCGTACGCGTCGTGGAGGAGACCGAGCGGTCGCGGGAGCTGGCCCGGATGCTGGCCGGTCTGCCGGACAGCGACCTCGGCATCGCCCACGCCGAAGAGCTGCTTGCCGTGGCGGCCCGCGAACGCGGATAACCGCCTCACCGCAGGGGTTCCGGCGAATGCGGCTGTTTCGCCGTGCTCGCCGTTGGAAGAGCGCACCGATGAGGTGAGCAACGCTGTGGCGCTCTCGTACGCCGCTCTCTGCGGCTCCGTCATGATCAAGGGAACTTCTGTGGCGTCATAGCGACGCAGAATTGACCCTGATCATGAATGTGCCCTGGCGGCAGCGTCCGGCGAGCACGCAAAGGCGGCATTGCGGGCATAGCGCTCCGCGTGGGGATCAGACCGTCCATCCCGAGTGGGTCACTCTGCCCCCGATGAAGAACCCCAGCGCAGTACCGTGATCAGCATGTCGAGTAGGCGATCACGGAGCTGGCATGCCAGGATGGCCCCGATGCGTCTACCCACCTTGCGCCGGACCCGGGGCGCCGAACCGGGCACGATCATCGGCACCGCACGGCTCGACCGACGGACCAAACGGCTCGTCGGACGGCTACGCGCGGGCGATCTAGCGGTCATCGATCACGTCGACATCGACCGCGTCGCGGCCGATGCTCTGGTCGCGGTGGGCGTCGGCGCGGTGCTGAACGCCAAGCCGTCGATCTCCGGCCGCTATCCGAACCTCGGCCCGCAGGTGCTGATCGAGGCAGGCGTACTGCTTCTCGACGATCTGGGCGAGGGCGTCTTCCAGAATGTCCGCGAGGGCGATGAACTTCGCATTGAGGGCAACACCGTCTTCCTCGGTGACGAGCCGGTCGCGCATGGCATCCGGCAGGACGCCGAATCGGTGGCCAAGTCCATGGTGGACGCCCGGGAGGGCCTGTCCGTGCAGTTGGAGGCGTTCGCCGCCAACACCATGGAGTATCTGAAGCAGGAGCGGGATCTGCTCCTGGACGGCGTCGGCGTGCCGGAGGTCGCGACGCAGGTCGCCGGCCGGCACTGCCTGATCGTGGTCCGCGGCTACGACTACAAGGCCGACCTCGACGTGCTGCGGCCCTACATCCGTGAGTTCAAGCCGGTGCTGATCGGGGTGGACGGCGGGGCGGACGCGCTGGTCGAGGCGGGCTACACACCCGACATGATCATCGGCGACATGGACTCGGTCTCCGACGACGTGCTGCGCTGCGGCGCCGAGGTGATCGTGCACGCGTACCCGGACGGGCGGGCGCCGGGCCTGGCCCGGATGCATCAGCTCGGTGTGCCGGCGATCACCTTCCCGGCCGCGGCGACCAGCGAGGACATCGCGATGCTGCTGGCCGATGAGAAGGGCGCTTCGCTGATCGTGGCGGTCGGCACCCACGCGACGCTCGTCGAGTTCCTCGACAAGGGCCGGGGCGGCATGGCGTCGACGTTCCTGACGCGGCTGCGTATCGGCGGCAAGCTCGTCGACGCCAAGGGCGTCAGCCGGCTCTACCGGCAGAGCATCTCCGGCTCGTCTCTGCTGCTTCTGGTGCTGTCGGCGATCGCCGCGATGGCGGCGGCAGTGGCGGTCTCCACCGTAGGTAAGGCTTATCTCGCTGTGGTCGCGGAGTGGTGGGACAATCTCATGTTCCAAGTGCAGCGGCTGTTCTAGGGATACGGATCGTGATCAACTTCAGGTACCACGTCGTGTCGCTCACGGCGGTCTTTCTCGCGCTGGCCATCGGCCTGGTCGTCGGGACGGCGGCGCTCAACGGGCCGGCGGCCGATGCCCTGAATGAGACGGTGAACTCGCTGCGCAAGTCCAACAGCCAGCTCCGGGATCAGCTCGACGGGCTGGCGGTGGAGCAGAACCGCAAGGACGACTACGTCGCCGAGTCCGCTCCGTATCTGCTGACCGGCAAGCTGACCTCGCGCCGGATCGTCATCGTCGTGATGCCGTCCGGGCGGGAGTTCGTCGACGGCGTCACCAAGCAGTTGGGTGTCGCGGGCGCGAAGGTCACCGGCACGGTGGCGTTGAACGACAAGTTCACCGACCCGTCGAACGACAGCGAGCTGATGGAGCTGGCGGAGAACGCGTTGCCGCCGAGCGTCCCGGCCACGGCGCTGCCGTCCAGCAGCGACGCCCAGGAGCTGGCGAGCACGCTGCTCTCGGCGGTGCTGATGGACCGCACGCCCGCCGTCACGACGGCTGACATGAACTCGGTGCTGACCGCGTTCAACAAGGCCGGTTATCTCAGCGTGGACGGCAAGGTCAGCGGGCCCGCCGAGGCGGCGGTGATCATCTCGGGCATGCCGTACACCGACACCTCGGCGTCGGACAAGAACAGCAACGTGCAGACCACCGTGGTGCAGTTCGACAAGGCCGGTCCGGTCGTGGTGGCCGGGGTCCTCGGCGGGGACGGCAACGTCATCTCGGCTGTGCGCGCGGATCCGGCGTTGGTGAAGTCCGTGTCGACTGTGGATGACGCCAACACCGCGCAGGGTCAGGTGGTGTCCGCGCTGGCGACCTGGGAGCAACTGGTGGTCGGCAAGACGGGACAGTACGGCGTCGGGTCCGGCGCGACCACGTTGATGCCGAAGATGCCCGCCTGACATGGGAATCGGGCGGATGCTGGGCCGGCTGGCGCTGGCCGGTGCGGGTGCGGTGGCGGCGCAGGGCATTCAGCGCGCGCTGCGGGCTTCGAGCCTGTCGAAGGATCTCGAGCGGACGAACTTCCGGGGGAGCACGGTCAACCTCGCCGCTCTTCCGATCTGGGCCGAGATGATGTGCCTCGACGCGCTCGTCGGCCGGCCCGTGCCGCT
>NZ_JBFBAZ010000208.1:0-10029 GCF_040682475.1 Hamadaea sp. NPDC051192 | reverse complement strand
GTGCGGGACAGGTCGCTAGACCCAAGCCAGGGTGCGCTGCACCGCTTTACGCCACTGGGCCAGCTCCCGATCGCGTACCCCTGAGTCCATGGCGGGAGTCCAGCGGGCCGAGACCGTCCACTGTGACCGGAGTGTCGCGAGATCGGGCCAGTAGCCCACCGCGAGCCCGGCGCCGTACGCCGCGCCGAGACTGGTCGTCTCCGCGACCGCGGGCCGCACGACCTCGACGTCGAGCACGTCCGACTGGAACTGCATGAGCAGTTCGTTGGCGGTCATCCCGCCGTCCACCCGCAGTTGGGACAGGCTGCTGCCCTGCCAGTCCTGGAGCATCGCGTCGACGACCTCGCGGGTCTGCCAGGCGGTCGCCTCCAGCACCGCGCGGGCGATGTGGCCCTTGGTGACGTAGCCGGTGAGCCCGGCGAGGACCCCGCGCGCGTCCGAGCGCCAGTGCGGCGCGAACAGCCCCGCGAACGCCGGGACCAGGTAGCACCCGCCGTTGTCGGGCACGCTGGCCGCCAGCGCCTCGATCTCCTCGGCCGAGCGGATCAGGCCGAGGTTGTCGCGCAGCCACTGCACCAGCGAGCCGGTGACCGCGATCGACCCCTCCAGCGCGTACGCGGCCGGGCCGGTGCCGATCTGGTAGCCGACCGTCGTGAGCAGCCCGTGGGTGGAGGCGACCGGCCGGGTGCCGGTGTTGAGCAGCAGGAAGCTGCCGGTGCCGTAGGTGCACTTGGCCTCGCCAGGCGAGAAGCACGTCTGGCCGAACAGGGCCGCCTGCTGATCGCCGAGCGCCGCCGCCACCGGTACGCCCGCCAGCTCGCCCCGCGCCTCGCCGTAGACCTCCACGGACGGGCGGATCTCGGGCAGCATCGCGCGCGGGATGCCCATGGCCTTGACGATGTCGTCGTCCCAGTCGAGCGTCGCGAGATTCATCAGCAGCGTACGGCTGGCGTTGGTGACGTCGGTCAGATGCCGGCCGCCCTTCGGGCCGCCGGTCAGGTTCCAGATGAGCCAGGAGTCGACCGTGCCGAACAGCACCTCCCCCGCCTCGGCGCGCGCCCGCAACCCCGGTACGTGATCGAGCAGCCAGCGCAGCTTCGGCCCGGCGAAGTAGGTCGCCAGCGGCAGCCCGGTCTGCGCCCGGAACACCTCCGGCTCGCCGAACTCCTTCAGCAGCGAGTCCGTACGCGTGTCCTGCCAGACGATCGCGTTGTGCACGGGGCGGCCCGTCAGCCGGTCCCAGACGATCGTGGTCTCCCGCTGATTCGTGATGCCGACGGCGTCGAGGTCGGAACGGGTGAGCCCGGCGCGGTCCAGCGCCCCGCTCACCACCCGGCGCACGTTGGCCCAGATCTCCTCCGGATCGTGCTCGACCCAGCCCGGCTGCGGGAAGATCTGCTCGTGCTCGTGCTGGTCGACGGCGACGACCTGGCCCTCGGCGTCGAAGACGATGCACCGGGAGGAGGTCGTGCCCTGATCGATGGCTGCGACATACCGCACGCGATGAGGTTACCTGCCCGATTCTGCGCGGCCGCGTTCGCGGCAGATCACGGTTACGCATGCTTCCCGGGCCCAAGATCGCATGCAGATCCCTGATCCGCCGCCAATCCAGCCCGCAAGCAGCCGTGGACAAGGGCCGTGACGCGTGCCATAGTTCTAGGTCACACGACTGGGTCAGGTGACCCACTACGGAGGACGAGCACATGGCCCGGATGGCGGTGACCGAGCGGCGAGCCGCGCTGATCCAGGCAGCGCTGCGGGTGATCGCCGCCGACGGGGTCGCCGCCGCGACCACCCGGGCGATCACCGCCGAGGCGGGCATGTCGCTGGCCAGCTTCCACTACGCCTTCCGGTCGCGGGACGAGCTGATCGCCGAGCTGATCCCCTACGTCGTGGAGCACGAGAGCCTCGCGGCCGAGCAGACGCTGGCGGTCGGCCAGGATCTGCGGGAGACGATCAAGCGAGGGCTGCAGGGCTTCCTGGACCTCGTCGCCGCCGACCCGGCCCGGGAACAGGCGATGTTCGAACTCTCCCTCTACGCGCTGCGTACGGAGGAACTGCACGAGGCCGCCAAGGCCCAGTACGCCAGTTACTACAAGGCCGCCGAAGGCATCGTCGAGGCGGCCGCCCAGCTGACCGGCCGGACGTGGAGCCGCCCGGCGAGCGAGATCGCCCAGATCGTCGTCACCCTGACCGACGGGCTCACCCTCGGCTGGCTGGTGCATCGCGACCGCGCCGCCACCCAGCCCATCCTCGACTTCGCCGCGGACGCGATCGCCGCGCTCGCGGACCCCCTCGACACCTCGGAGCCGGCATGAGCGAGATGCTCGCCGAAAGACCCGCTGTCTTCACCGAACCCGTCAAGCCGGTCACCGGCCGCTGGGTAGGCCTGTTCGGGCTGGCCTGGCTGGGCATCTGGATGGCCCAGCTGACCCCCGTCCAACTGCTGCTGCCCGAGCAGGTCGAGGCCCAGCGCCCGGCCACCGACTGGGTCGGCAGCGTCATGGCGTTCGGCGTCATCTCCGGCGTCGCCGGGTTGTTCGCCCTGGTCGCGTACCCGTTGACCGGGGCACTGTCGGACCGCACGACGTCCCGGTTCGGCCGCCGCCGCCCATGGATCGCCCTCGGCACCCTGCTCTTCGCGGTGTCGCTCGTCGTCCTCGGAACCCAGACCGGCGTGGTCGCGGTCGGCGTCTGGTGGACGCTCGCGCTCATCGGCTTCTGCGTGCTCACCGCCGCGCTGACCGCCACGATCTCCGACCAGGTCCCGGTCGGCCAGCGCGGGTTCGTCTCCGGCTGGATCTCCGCGCCGCAGGCCATCGGCACCATCCTCGGCCTGCTGCTGGTCACCACGATCTTCACGGGCCGGGTCCGCGGCTACACGACCGTCGCCGTCCTGCTCCTCGCGCTGGTCCTGCCTTTTCTCTTGCGTACGCCGGACGCAGCGCTCCGCCAGAGCGACCGGCCGGCGGCCAGCCGCCGCGGTCTGCCCGGGCCGGTTACAGGTACGTACGCCGGCCGTGATCGCCGGCGGCTTGCCGTCGGCGAGGTATTGCAGGGACTCTGGGTTTCACCGAAGGCACATCCCGACTTCGGCTGGACCCTCCTGAGCCGGATCCTGGTGAACCTGGGCAACGCCTTCGGCACCACGCTGCTGCTGTACTTCCTCAAGTACCACGTCCACGCGGCTGACCCGGACGGCTCGCTGCTGCTCCTCTCGGTGATCTACATGTTCTTCGTGATCGCCGCGTCGCTCTACCTCGGCCGGTTGTCCGACCGCCTGGGCCGCCGCAAGATCTTCGTGATCACGGCGTCGGCCAGTCAGGCCCTGGCCGCCATCCTGCTGGCGGTGTTCCCGAACCTGACCGTCGCCACCGTGGGGGCCGGCCTGCTGGGGCTCGGCTACGGCTGTTTCCTGTCCGTCGACCAGGCCCTGGCGACGCAGGTGCTGCCCGACCCGGCCACCCACGGCAAGGACCTCGGCATCATGAACATCGCGACGACCGTGCCGCAGGCGGTCGCCCCGCTGGTCGGCGCGGCGATCGTCGCGTACGCGGGCGGGTTCGGCGTGCTGTACCTGATCGCCGGGATCACCTCGCTCGTCGGCGCGCTCTGCGTCGCACCCGTGAAAGGCGTCCGATGATCGACCTGTCGTTGCCCGCAGCGCACCTGCCCGTGAACTGGTCCGAGGTCGACAAGGCGACCGCCGACCTCGACCCTCCCTTCGGGACGGTCCATCTGGGAGCGCTGCGGCACAACGCACAGGACATGGTGCGCCGCGCTGGGCGTACTCCTATTCGGGTGGCGAGCAAGAGCATCCGCAGTCGCGAGCTGATCGCGGGCCTGCTGGCCCTGCCGGGCTATCGGGGTGTGCTGGCCTACACGCTGGCGGAGGCGATGTGGCTGGCCGCCGGCCGGGGAGCCGCTTGGGCGAGCCGCGAGGAGTGCAGTCCAGTCGACGACGTGGTGGTGGGCTACCCCACCGCGGATCGTGCGGCGCTGACGGAGCTGGCGCTGTCGCCGGAGCTGGCGGCCCGCGTGACGCTGATGGTCGATTCGGTGGAACAGCTGGACTTCATCGACGCCGTGGTGCCGCAGCGTGAGCCGTTGCGGGTGTGCGTCGAGATCGACTCGTCGTACCGGTCGCGGCTGCTCGGCCATGTCGGAGTGTGGCGGTCGCCGATCCGGCAGGCGCCCGAGGCGGCCGCGCTGGCCCGCGAGATCGTCCGTCGGCCGGGCTTCACGCTGGTCGGGATGATGGGTTACGAGGCGCAGATCGCCGGGCTGGGCAACGCTCCGCGCGGTAAGCCGCTCATGGGCCGCATCCTCCGGACCGTCCAGAAGCGATCGATGGCCGAGCTGATCGAGCGCCGGTCGGCCGCCGTCGCAGCCGTCCGTCAGGTGGCCGAGCTGGAGTTCGTCAACGGCGGCGGCACCGGCAGCCTGGAGGCGACCGCGTCCGATCCGTCGGTCACCGAGGTCACCGCCGGATCAGGACTGCTCGGGCCGCACCTGTTCGACAACTACGCGCACTTCCACCCGGCTCCGGCCGCCGCGTTCGCGCTCAGCGTCGTACGCCGTCCCGCGCCGGACCGGGTGACTCTGCTCGGCGGCGGCTGGATCGCCTCCGGCCCGCCCGGACCGGATCGGCTGCCCCAGCTCGTCTGGCCGACCGGACTGTCCTACGTGGCCCGTGAGGCGGCCGGCGAGGTGCAGACGCCGGTGACCGGGACGGCGGCCCGATCGCTTCGGGTGGGCGACCGGGTCTGGCTCCGGCACACCAAGGCGGGCGAGGTGTGCGAGCACGTCGACGAGCTGTACATCGTGGATGGTCCGGCCGTCGTGGGCGCGGTGCGGACGTATCGCGGCGAACGAAAGGTGTTCCTGTGACCTGGCAGAACTGGGGCCGTTCGGAGTCGGCCAGCCCCGTACGCGTCGTCACTCCGGCGTCGCCCGACGAGGTCGCGGCCGCGATCGCCGACGCCCGGCGCGACGGGCTGACGGTCAAGCCGATCGGCGCCGGGCACAGCTTCACCGGCATCGCCGTCGCCGACGGGGTGCAGCTGAACCTGTCGCGCTTGTCCGGCCTGCTGTCGGTGGACCGCGAGCTTCAGCAGGTCACCCTGGCCGCCGGTACGCACCTGCACGAGGTGCCCGCGCTGCTGGCCCCGCACGGGCTGGCCATGCAGAACCTCGGGGACATCGACG
The DNA here is from genome assembly GCF_040682475.1 of Hamadaea sp. NPDC051192. Lineage (NCBI taxonomy): Bacteria > Bacillati > Actinomycetota > Actinomycetes > Micromonosporales > Micromonosporaceae > Hamadaea > Hamadaea sp. NPDC051192. The sequence continues at coordinate 4,821 of NZ_JBFBAZ010000208.1, read as the reverse complement.
CGCAGACCATCGCCGGGGCCACCTCCACCGGTACGCACGGCACCGGCGCGGCGTTCGGCGGACTGGCCACCCAGATCGTCGCGGTCACACTGGTCACCGCGGCCGGTGAGATCCTGCGGATCGACGCCTCGCACGAGCTGTTCAACGCCGCCCGCCTCGGGCTCGGCTCGCTCGGCGTCCTCGTCGACATCACCGTGCAGTGCGTACCGGCGTTCAAGCTGGCCGCGGTGGAGGCGCCCGAACCGCTGGCCGGCGTACTGGAGTCCTATCTGGAGCGATCGGCCGCGCCCGATCACTTCGAGTTCTACTGGTTCCCGCACACCACGACGGCGCTGACGAAGACGAACACCCGGCTCGGGGTGACCGAGCCCAGCGCCCCGTTGGGCGGCTTCAAGCGGTGGCTGGACGACGAGTTCATGTCGAACACCGTGTTCTCCTGGGTGTGTGGCATCGGCCGGGCCCTTCCGGCGGCCATCCCGTCGATCAACCGGCTCGCCTCGCACCTGACCGGCGACCGCGCCTTCACCGACGTGTCGACCTCGGTCTTCACGACCGCCCGCCGGGTCCGGTTCCGGGAGATGGAGTACGCCCTCCCGGTCGAGGCGATTCCCGAGGCCGTACGCGAGATCGACCGGCTCATCACCCGCAAGGACTGGCGGATCTCCTTCCCCCTCGAAGTACGCGTCGCCGCGCCGGACGACATCTGGCTGTCCACGGCGTACGGACGCCGGACCGGATACGTCGCGGTCCACCGGTACTTCAAGGAAGACCACCACGAGTACTTCCGCGCGGCCGAGGAGGTCTTCCGGACCTTCGGCGGCCGGCCGCACTGGGGCAAGATCCACTATCGGGACGCGGGCGACTTCGCCACGCTGTACCCCCGATTCGGCGACTTCCTCGCGGCGCGCGACAAGCTCGACCCCGACCGCGTCTTCGCCAACGCCTACCTGACCCGCGTCCTCGGCTGACCCCCGTTTTGGGTGCAGATCACGGTTACGCATGCCTCCCCGAACGGTTTTGGCCTGCGTAACCGTGATCTGCAGCCAACGACGGACCGGAGCGGCGGCGTCAGGCGGGTGGGCGGTGGGTGGCGGCGTGCCGAGCGACCTTGGCCCGGTTCCCACACACCGCCATGACGCACCAGCGTCGCCGCCCGCGCGGGTCGCGGAACAGCCACCCGCAGCCGGCTCCGGCGCAGGCGCGTACTTCGGTGCTGCCGGGCGAGGCGAGCAGCCGGGCGGCCTGGTGGACGATCGCGCGTAACGGACGCTCCGCGTCGTCGCCGTAATCCCATGCCGCCGTGGAATCCGAGCCAGTCTCCGCAGCTGGTCGCAGGCCCGGAGCAAGCGTCCGGACGTATTGGGAGATGAGCGACCAGTCCGCGTCGGCGCCGGTCAGCGCCTGATAGTAGGCCCGCCGGAACTCCAGGACCCGGGAAAGCACCCGTTCCCCGTCCGCCGCGTCGGCCGTGGCCAGGTCGGGCAGCAGTCCGGCGTGCCGCGCCCACACCGCCACATGCTCATAGCTGTGCAGGTATTCGTGGGTCTCGGCGCCACCGTCCCAGGCGGCGCGGGTGTTGCAGATTTCGAGCGCCACGTCTCCGGCGACGATGGCGGGCATCCGCAGACCGTCGACCATGACAGGCATTGCTCTACCCCTTAGTCAACCACTAACCTCTGAACCGTACTCTACCGGTTAGCTCTCCAGCAGGAGAAGACCGGCGAGCTCTCCTTGAGGAGATGGCGTGCGGGCGATCCTCTCACTGGCCCTGGCCCGGCTCTATCGGGGGCCGACCCGATGGCTGCTCATCGTGGCCGGCGTGGCCGTCGCGACGCTGCTGCCGATGTCGGCCGCCGCCACCGCCACCGCCACGTCGACGAAGGCGCTGGCCCATGGCCTGGCCGCACTGCCGCCCGGCGAGCAGAGCCTGATCGTGTCCTACCCGAACCTCGCGATGGAGTCCGCCCAGCTCAACGGCATGGACTCCCAGGTACGCAGCCAGCTGGCCAAGCTGACGCGGCATCCCGCACGGGCGCAGATGTTGTTCCGGGAGATGGGCGACACCGCCGGGGGCTCGTTCTTCCTGGGCGCCGCCGACGACCTCGCCTCCGGCGTCGAGGTGACGAGCGGGCGTCTGCCGGCTTCGTGCACGCCGCAGCGCTGCGAAGTCCTCCTCATCGGACAGACCCCGCCGAAGATGCCGGACGGGCTCGGCGTGGAGATCGTCGGGACCGGCGTACGCACGGATCCGCTGCTGCTGACCGGCACGTTCGAGCCGAAGCGGGACATCCCGCTGCTGCTCGCCGACGGGGTGGCCAAGGCGAGCGCGATCGATTCGCTGACCGCCTTCCAACGGCAGTACGGCTGGGTCGCCCCGCTCGACGTCGAGCGTGCCTCGGCCGACGTGGACGCGTACCTGGACGCCAGCCGGCAGGCCGGCGACGACCTGTCGCGCTACAGCGTCGGGCTGCACCTCACCGCGCCCGACGAGGTGCTCCGCAGCGAGCACGACCGGGCCCAGCGCAGCACCCGCCGATTCGACCTGCTGAGTGGGGCGGCGACGGCGTTGCTGGTCGGCTTCGCCGTGATCGGCGCGATCGGCGCCCGCCGGGATCACCGCGCGGTCGTCGCCCTCGTACGCCGTCGCGGCGCGCCCGCTCGCCGGCTGTTCACCCTCACCGCCGTCACGGCCGTCATCCCGGTCCTGATCGGAACCGTGCTCGGCGTCCTCCTCGGACTCGCCGTCTTCGGCACGACCGCACTGTCGGGCACTACGCTGGCCCAGATCGCAGTGACGACGGTGCTGGCCGCGGTGCTTCTCGGGGCCGCGCTCAGCTGGGCGCCGGAGCATCCGTGGCGGGCGGTCGACGCCGTGGTGGTCGCCGGGATCGTGGTCGCCGCCGTCGCGCTCGCCCGGGGCGCGGTCACCGTGCAGGCCATCGATCAGCGTACGGACCCGTTGCTGGTCGCCTTGCCGATCATCGCGATCGTCTGCGGCGGGCTCCTGGCCGGGCGGCTCTTCCCCCTGGTCGCGCCGTTGGGCGTACGCCTGGCGCGCCGACTGCCGGGCACGGCCGGGCTGCCCGTGCGCCTAGGCCTGTCCGGCGCGGTACGCCGGCCGCTCCGCGCGGTCGCGACAGTGGCCTTCCTCGCCGCCGCGACCGGGATCGTCCTGTTCGCCGGCGGCTACCGGGCGACCTTGCAGCAAGGCGCGGTCGACCAGGCGACGTTCACCGTCCCGCTCGACGTGAGTGTCCGATCGGGACAGAACCTGCGCCGCCCGCTCGACATCGCCGACGAGTCCGCCTATGCCCAGCTCGTCCCCGGAACGCTGACCGCCAGAGTCGTACGCGCCACCGCAGGGATCCGGGTCAACGCGGCCGAGACGAAGGCGGCCGAGGTCGTCGGGGTGACTCCGGAGGCGCTCACGCGCATCCCCGCCTGGGACCGGGTCACCGGCGGCGCCGACGCCGCCCGCTCGGCGCAGCTCATCACGGCCGCCGCGCCGGACCGCGGCTGGCGCGTACCGGCGGGCACGAAGAATCTGGCGTTCGACGTGCTGGGCCCGCTGGACAATCTGAAGATCACGGCGTGGCTGCGCGACACCGGCGGCCGGGACTTCGCGGTCGAGCTGACCCGATCCGGCCAGCGGCTGACCGGGGAGCCGGCCAAGGCGACCACCACCGAGGCCAAGCTGTTCGCGCTGAACATCGCCGAGACCGCCGACTACGGCCAGCGCCGGCAGCACCACACCGGCGAGGGCGGCCTCGACGTCCCGGTCCTGTCCGGGCGCCTGACGGTGACCGGCCTCGGCAACACCTTCGAGACCGACTACGAGCTGGCCACCGGCCGGATGGTGGCGCTGATCGGGGCCACGCCGGAGACCGAGCTGCCGGTCATCGTCGACCCGGTGACGGCGACCGCCGCGTCCGGCGGCAGGCTCCAGCTCAGCGTGCAGGGCTCGGCTCCGGTCACCGGCCGGATCGTGCAGGTCCTGCCGCGGTTCCCCGCGACCGGGGACCGGTTCGTCGTCGCCGACGTGCGGGCGCTCGCCGACGCACTCGACGCCCGGGAGCCGGGAACCGGTTCGGTGAGCGAACTCTGGCTGTCCTCACCGGACCCCGCCGCGCTGCGCCAGAACCTCGCGAAGTCGCCCTATGACCAGCTCACCGTGCGGTCGCGCGCCCAGGTCGAGGACCAGCTGGCGACCGACCCGCTCGCCGTCGGCGCGGCGCGTCTGCTGTGGACGGGCGCCCTCGTCGCCCTCGGCGTCGCCGCCGTCGCCCTGGTGCTGCTGGTCATCGCCGAACGCCGGGACGACGCGGCGGAGCTGTACGCCTGGGAGAGCGACGGCCTGACGCCGGGCGCGCTGCGGGGCCTGTTGTTCGCCCGCGCCACCGCCGTCGTCGCCGTCGCGGTGCCCTGTGGCGTACTGCTGGGACTGCTGCTGACCCGGCTGACGACAGCGCTGGTGCTGGTGACGGCGGTCGGCTCCGCGCCGCGGCCGCCGCTTGCCCTGGCGGCGTCACCGCTGCAACTCGCCGCCGTGCTCGGCGCGGGCGTCGGGCTCGGCCTGCTCTGCGCCGGACTGGTCGCCTGGCGCTCGTTCCGCACTCCCCTGCCCGTCCGACCGGAGGCACTCTGATGCCCCGCCCGACCGGAGGCGCGCTGATGCCCCGCCCGACCGGAGGCACGCTGATGCCGCAGGTCCACCGATCCCGTCGGATCAGGGTTCCGGGTCCGATCTTCCGCCATGATCCGACCCGGAACCTTGATCCGGCGCTCACTACGGCGCTCGTCACGGCGCTCGTCACGGCGCAC
>NZ_JBFBAZ010000207.1:0-10036 GCF_040682475.1 Hamadaea sp. NPDC051192 | reverse complement strand
GATCTTGCCTCAAATATGCCGGTGCCCCGGTGGGCGGCCTGTTCTGCGTCGTTGGCCAACCGCCGTGCCCGGTCGGGGTAGACCGGCGCCAGCACCGCGGCCAGCGAGGCAAGTGCCCGCATCTGCGCGCCTGCGTCGGTAATGCTGCGGGCGAGTGCCTCGGCACGCCAGTGTTCACCTAGCCGCGCCCATACGGCGGGTAACTCGGCGGGAATGTGGCGGTTGCGTTGTTGAAGGGCGTCGCGATGGCGGGCAATGCGGACGATGGTGCGCATTTTGGGATTGTCAGCGTCAGCCAGGCGTTTCAGCGCGGTTTGGATTTCGGTGTAGGCGGTGTGGTCGCCGCCAGTACGGTGGTGCATGCGGTCGTGGCGGGCGGCGTCGGCGGCGAAAGTCGCGAGCTGCTGAATGTCGCCGGGTTGGTCCGTGTCGAGGGTCCGCTGGTAGATCCTCAGGAGGTAGTCGGGTGTTTCATCGGGCCATTGTCGCCGGGCGTAGTCGGTGGCCCAGGCGCGGATCTGATCGCGGTAGCGTTGTCGGTGACGAGTACTGATCAGGTCTTGTGCAGCTAGGCGCAGCGTTTCGTGGGTGAACACGTAGCCGCTTCCTCCGGCGGGATCGGCGCGGGCGGCGATCGTGCGTCCACCGTGTCCTGTAAGCAGCCGCCGCAGGTCGAAGACGGGCATGTCGGTGAGTTCGTGAAGATCAGCAATCGTGAGACCGCCACCCGATGCGAGCACCAGTCCGGTCACGGTCGCGCCAAGCGAATCGGCTATTATATGTTCAAGCTCGCTCTCCGCGCTGTGCATCAATTCGGCCGCGTACGGCGAGGGTTCCAGGCCATGCCGCACACACGAATGCAGGGGATGATCTGGCATCCGGCGGATGTCGGCCGGCAGCGGCGGATCAGGGCGACCGGCGACCATTACCTTCAGCCCCGGGATCGGGTCGTGGGGCAACAACGACGCCAGGCTGGGCATATTCCGGCTCGCGCTGGTGTCCTCGTCGAGCCCATCGACGAGCATCACCAATCGGCCTCCCGCAGCCACACAAGTTGCTGCGGCGCGCTTGAGAAGCTCGGTCAGGTAGCCGTCCCGGGCGGCGGCCGTCCGTAGTTGCGGAACATGTTCACCGGTCAACGCCGCCAGTTGGTCGAGCATTGCGCCGGTGAACGCAGTGCTGTCGGACTGGTCAGCCCGAACTGCCGTGTTGAAGAACGCCACGACCGTGATCCCAGCCGGCGGATTGGCCGCGAACGTGGCCATCAGCGCCGTCTTACCTGCCTTCGCCGGCGCCTGCCAATACACATACGACTGCGAGCCGGCACAGAACGACTTCAAAGCCGCCAGCTCGTCGGCGCGGTCACGTAATCCACCGCGAGGCAGGAACCCATGGGCCACGTTGGTGTAAGCGGCACGGACCAGTTCGCCGGGTTCCTGCCACACCGGCGGTAGCTCTACCGAATCCAGGCCCAACAATGGCAACACCTGCCGCAACTGCGCTGCTGGCAGCTGAGCCAGAACCAGATCCAGGCGCGCCGCGGTCAGCCGGCCGAGTCCATCGGCCGGGTGGTCGTCGGTCACCACCGCGACCAGCGACCATCCGCCCCGAGCGAAAACCGGTCCGCCGGACATGCCAGCCCACGGCGACACCCCATCAGCCGCATCCGCCGGTCCAGCTACCAGCAGAGCGCATTCGCCGGCGCGCCAGTTCGCCTGCGGCGACAATCGGACATCCTCGTGCGCCAACGCGCGATACTTCGCCTGGTCTTGGCCAGGAGGTGGTGACGAGCCGTCCTTGGTGCGGACTCGGAACAGCGGAAAGCCGAACGCCTCGGCGTCGATCACGGCAGGACGGTCCCCGAACCCACCCAACGTCACAGGGACTATGTCACCGCGCACACCGTCCAAGACGACCAAGGCGACATCAGATCGGCCAAGCCGGATCGGCGCCGACCTCATCACCGCCACATGTGTCCGCTCCGTTCCCGCTTCGAACACCGCTCGCACACGTTCAGCACCGGCCACCAGATGCCATGCGGTGACCAGAACGTCTGCGCGCAGCAGGAACCCGGAGCCCCGCAGTGGGCTCCCGGTCACTGCGAAATCGGCCAGGACCTCGGCGACGCGCCGCCCGTCCACACCCACCGCTACGCCCACCATCCGTTCGACCTGAGACGACGTCCTCACAGCAAACAGATCAGCCCGCGTTCTCCTCACCGTCCAGCACCGGGCTGGATATCTGCGAGGGCCGTCCGTCCCGGCCAACCGGTTGTAACGTCAGCTTGATCCGATGCGAGGTCTGTATGGATTTGCTTGCGCCCGCGGACACGTCGACAAGGACCAGCTTCGCCGCGACGTCACCCGAGCGCGACGAGTCCACCACCACCGACAACTCCAACTCGATCGGACCGAGCAAGAACTTCGGATCCCTGGCCTCGCCGTGCCACGCCGCCCGTGCGAGGTCGCCGCGCAGCTGGTAGATCAAATCGGCGATCGTAATGCCATCCGCACCGCTCACGCGCACCCTCAATCCACTCACAAGATCCAAAGAGATCAGAGGCCCCACAACATTCGCCTTCCGTGGTAGACAATGTAGTCGCCCGGCACACGCCATTCCCGGCCCATCAAAGGCGACCAACCACCCTTGCCGATCGGCATGAACGAATGTTGCGCTGACTTCGCGAATCTCGGCGTGTCCACTCGTAACGATGTCGTCGCGCCGCCGACCACAATGAGCCTTCACTGCCGCAGCCAGCGGCGAACCGTCGTAAGAACGAGCAGATGCGACGCGACCGCTGCAGCTAGTCCGATCAGCCACAACGCTAGCAAGCCGGCTTGTTGTGGCCAGGCCGACGACTGCCATCCAGTGAACACCGTCGGGATCGTCCAGACCAGGGCGAGCGCGGCCACGCCGGGGAACGTGATGAACGACGGATGCGTCCACGCGAGAAGGGGAAGGCGTTTGGGCCTTCGGGCGTGCCAAGCCTCCCAGCCAAGCCCTCCCGGGACGATCGGCGAGAGTACGTCACGGATGTACTCGGCGATGTTCTGCGTTCCGTGATGCAGCATCACGTACCGGGCGCAGTACAGGTAGCTCGTGATGGGCAAGATCAGCAGGAAGGCCGACCGGCCGCCACCCGTCAGCGCGAAGCTGAAGACCGCTCCCGCCGTCGTCACGTGGAGCACGAACAGGCTCTGCTGGCGCGAGGCGCGGGACTCGATCTCTTGCCGTAGCGACACGTACTCCGCCAGCGGGCCATCCGACCCGGGCGGCACATCATCGGCCATGAGTCCACGGTAGGGATTCGAGTCCAGCCTGCCGGCGCACGTATGACCTGCTGCAGGGTCACGGCCGCGGAGTCACTGCGGTGAGGCGATGTCCGTGCGCTGCCGCAGCCGGCGGTTGACGGACCGGAGACTTGCGGAGTCACCGGGGACCGCTGCGGCGGTTCAGGGCTCGCTGACACGATGGGGCGCCATAGACGCGGAGCGGATCTTCTGCGCGATGGCGGCGCTCGAGGATGTACAGCTTAGTGTCAACGGCCCGGCTTGATGATCAGCCAGCGTCGAGGAGCGTTCGGTGACAAGGTTCGCGGGGTTCGGCATCTGTGTCCGGGCTGCTATGACCATTGTGCGGCGGGTCTGCGTGGAACAACATAGAGCCCACATGTCGTGGATGCGTCGTGCGGGTGGAGTTGTCGGATGAGCAGCGCTGAGCAGGATGAAACCACCGGAACGGCCATGCAAGAGAAGATCATTCTGGGCGACGTCGCGATAGACGTATCGGGTGATGACCAGACTGTTCTGGTTGACACGATCTGTGACCTTGTCACCGAGGCAGAAACGTGGCGTGCGCCGGCGATCGCGCTGTGGGCCTCTCGGTCCAACGGCCGCTCCAATGTGCTCCGTCAATTGCGGCGCCGCTTGGAAGGCTGGGATTTCGACACGCCGTACTATCACACGCTGCGACTCGTGCCGAACGGTATAGATCAACCCGGCAGTCCCCGACGAGACCTGCCGGCCCGCCTGACCCGGGCCTGGGCGTGGCGACGCATCGGGGCCAACAGCCGGCGGCAACCTGGTTATGACATTGTTCCCGGGCCCTACGGTTCTGCCGTGGCCTGCACGGTGGTGGCCGACATCGGTGCGTGCAAGACATTGGACGACGTCCGGTCGTGCCTTGCCCGAGCGATCTTGGGTACGGTCAGCGAGCGGTTGCCCCGCTATCAGTCAGAACGGCTGTGGTTTGATCTCAATCTTCGCCGGACTGATCCGTCGAAGATGCGCCGTCGAATCCTGGCCAGTTATCTGCCGCAGTCCCTTGGCGGTGCCTTGGCGGCGGCGCTTGTGGCGTTCGTGGCCGTGGTGGTCATTGGTCGTGGCTTGCTCACACCGCGAACTGGCACGCTGTCGATACCTGATCTCATCGCGTTCGCTGGAGTCGCCGCGACGGTGATCGGCTACATCGTGCAGGCCAAGAGCGGAAGGAGTGAGACGGTCGTAGGCCTGGCCGCTAGCAGAGCGCTGCGCGGGCCTTCACCGTCGGGGTTGCTCGACGACGCCGGCTCCGGCGCCGACCCGTACTTGATCGCCTGGGAGCAAGATCTCGTCGATGTGCTGTTCCTGGCGGGAGACCACACCAAGATTGTCCTGATGATCGACGACCTCGACAGGTCCAGCCCGGAAATCGTGGCCGGAGTACTCGAGTCGGTGCGGGTGCTGCCGCACGTCATACTCGTGGCCGCCTTCGATCCGGCGCTGGTCGCCGGGCAGCTCGAACAGCGCACACCGTGGCTGGCCGGCCGGGTTCAGGAGGATCCGGTCGCGTATGGGCGGTTCGGCAGGCTCGGCTGGATCGACCTCATCGAGGAGTTCGATATCTCGATCCAGCTGCCGGCGCCACCCAGAACACGTCTCGCGCGGCAGGTCCATGCCTTGAGCGAACGTCGCGAGCTGATTCCGCAGGTCACACCGGTCGAACAGTCTGCGGACCCCGAGTCTCATCCCGCAGCGCGCCCGGCTGACTCCGACCCGATCATCGCGGGCCTCGACCTGACCGGCCTGCAAGCGCACCCGCTGGTGGCGCAGGTATTCACCGAGGTTCTCCAAACGACTACTGGTAGCAGCCACCATCGCACGCTGGTGCTCATCAACACGTGGCGCTTCTACGCCACCGTCGAACACCGATGTGGTCGGTTGCGGCCGCCGTACGAGGCGCGGGCGCGGGCGATCGCCTTCTTCGCTCAGCTTCTTCTTGGCTGGCCTTGGCTGCTCGGCGGCCTCGCCTCCAATGCGGGCGCGCCGACTGTGCTGTCAGCTCTGGCCGAAGCCTGCGAGGACGACCAGCGCTGGCAGCATAACCTTGACGATCTTCATATTGATGGCGAAGCTGTGACCGGGCTACGTGTCCTGCTTCGCCGTTGCGGGGAGGATCGCAACCTGCTCTTGGAACTTGCCGAGCGTCACCTTTGACGCGTCTCACCCGTCGTCCGGGACGGCGCCGCCACGGCGAGCCCTCGGCGCGAGCGGGGCGTCGAAGCCGATGACGGTGGCGCACTCCAGGGTTCAGATGATCACCTCGGCATCGGCGCCCATCCCTGCGAGTCAGCCGTCCTAATAGGGCAGTAGTCGCGCCGCTGGCCCTTCGCCGGTGGGGCATGACGCGATGGTTGTGTCCCACCGACGAGGGTTTCAGCGGTTAGCAGCTGCGGCGGATGCCGTGGTTGGCGTCGGCGCCCCAGCCGAGTTGCGGTCCTGCGGTTTGGCCGTTGGCGTCGGTGAACTCGATGCGGTAGACGTTGGAGGCTTGGCCGATGGTCTGCCAGCCGCTGACCGGGTTCTCGTCGACCCAGTTTGTGAAGGTTTTCGGCGCGTCACCTTCGGTGTAGAAGAACTTGAAGGCGATTTGGCCGGTGGCGTGGGCGTTGGGCACGTAGAACTCGAACCTGCAGTTGGCTGACGCGGACGTGTCGGGGTTGTAGGAGATCGTGACGCAGCGGTTGGAGCCGTTGGCGTAGGTCCAGTGGATGGGGGCTCCGGTGCCGTCGGTGGCGGTGAAGAACTGGTCGTTGCCTGGGCAGGAGGTCGAGTTTCGGTCCCACACGTATTCGCTGGGTGCGAAGTAGCCTGGCTGGTTGCAGGTGCGGTTGATCTGGGCCGCGCCGTTGACCCAGCGGATGTTGCCGCATTGGAAATCGCTCTGCGGTGCGCCGTTGACGAGGCGCTCGTCACTGGTGGGATAGCCGAGCCCGGAGCCGGTTGGCCCGCCGAGATAGACGTAGCGGGCATAGATGCAGCCGTGCACTTCGTGGGTGCCGGCGTCGCCGGCAGAGTAGATCGCGCTGCCGGACTGGTATGGGGCGGTGTCGGTGCATCGAGGGCCCTGGCCGGCGAAGTAGCTGACCCAGTGCGCACCGTCGATCTGGATCTCGTCGGAAACCGGGAAGCCGAGACCGCCGTTGGACTCTCCCAGGCTGACGTACTTGTCGAAGATGCAACCGTTGACCCGGCCGCCGACGCCGGATGCGGCGTGGTAGACGGCGCCGCCGGAGCCGTAGGGGTGGCTGCCGCCGCATGTGTTGCCTTGCACGTAGGACACCCAGCCGCCGTTGACGGTCTGCTCGTCGCTGAGCGGCAGGCCGAGACGGTCGGGGCCGCCCTGGCGCCAGTAGCGGTCGTAGACGCAGCCTTGGATGGTGTGCGCCCCAGTCGCCCCGGAGAAGTAGATCGCGCTACCGGAACCGTTGGGGCCGCCGTTGCCGCAGTGTTTGCCGGCCAGGTAGCTGACCCAGCGCCCGCCGCCGAGGTCGGCTTCGTTGTTGACCGGGAAGCTGTAGGCGCTGCCCGGACCGCCGACGGCAAGGTACTTGTCGTAGATGCAGCCGTTGGCCCGCCATGCCCCGGTGCTCGAGGCGTAGATCGCCCCACCTGATCCGTAGGGGTGGCTGCCGCCGCACTGGCTGCCCTGCACATACGACACCCGTCCACCGGCGATGTCCTGGTCGTCGCTGAGCGGGAAGCCCATCGCGCTGGTCGCACCGAGCTGTTGGTATCGGTCAAAGATGCAGCCGTGCATTTCATGGGTTCCTGCGGTGGGCGAGGTGTAGATCGCGCTGCCGGAGCCGTTCGGTCCACCGTTGCCGCACCGGGAGCCGGCGAAGTAGGCCACCTCGCCGGGCGCGAGTGCCTGCACGTCGCTGACTGGGTAGCCCATGAACCCGTTCTCCCAGTTCAGCGACGTCCATTTCTCCCTGATGGGACCCCACGTCGCGTGCGCGCCAAAGTCCGGGCTCCAATAAATGTAGCCACCGTTTTGGAAGCTGTTCCATCGTCCGACGCCGTCGGTGGTGGGGCTGGTATCCGACGTCGGGAAGCCCAGGAAGCCGGCGGGACCGTTCAGGGAGACGTACTTGTCGAGAACGCCGCCGTGCACTTCGTGGATAGCCATCCCCACCGATCCGTAGGCGGTCGTCATGGTGTTCTCGGCGATCAGGTGGAAGTCCTGCGCGCGGCCGGCCCCGGCGTCGTAGGGATAGCTCAGCGGCATCCCGTAGTTGACTCCGCCCTTCGTGTCCCAGAAGGTGGCGAACGCCGCCCCTGCCTCGTTGGCGATGATCGGCGCTGCGAGACCTTCGCTGACTGCTTGGAGAATGCGGGGTGCCGTCACCGGTGCGGTCGAGACCGGCGGCGCGTCGGCGTCGCAATTGCTGCGGCACATCCATGCCTTGGTCAGATCCCGATTGTTGTCGTTGAGCTCGTACGGCCCCCGGAAACAGACCTGCCCAACGAGGAAGTATGAATAGCAGACGCTGCCCATGATTTCGTGTTCGTACTGCGTGGCGAGGTCGGCGACGATCTTGTCGTACCAGATGGTCCCGTTGGTGGCTGTGGTTCCCTTCCACCGCACGCCGTAGAGGATCTTGGTGTCGGCTCGCATTCCCATCTGGCTGTCCGCGGGCACGACGCCATCGCCATCGCCGAGGTAGCACGAGACCTTGCGCGAGCCGTCTGTGCCGTTGCAGCTTTCAACGGTCTGGCGGTCTGCGGCCGAAGAGCCGATGAGTACCCACCGGGTGCCGACCGCGCCTTGCGGCCGCTGATATCGGGCCACCATGTTCATGAAGCTCGAGCCGGGTTCCATGTCGTCGAGTTCCGCGCCGTTGGAGTATGGATCGTTCATCGCCGCCGTCCGGTAGAGGCCTCCGATGCCGCCGTGCGGTGATCCCACGGTGACCACGCGCAGCACGGCGAGGTCGTGACTGGGGAAGAACGGGCGACGCTCTGCCGCACCGCCGATCGCGGCGCGGATCAGCAGGCCGCCCATGCTGTGAGCTAGGACGTTCACGGCCATGCCGTGCTTGGTGTACTGGTGGTAGATGTACCACGCCAGCAGGCACGACAACCGCTCGAGGCGATCATCCTTTGTCCCGTAGCCTGTCCGCGAGATGAGGTTGCAGTTGACCATGTCTGACCCGCCGGGGAAGCTCGGATCGCCGACGAGTTGGTTGAGGTTGGTCTGACAGTTACCTTCGGGCAGAGCGTCTTTGGGGTCGGTTGACGTCGTGTCCCCGGCCTCGCTGATGCGGTAGTAGCCGATTCGATCCATCATGTTTCTGCGGAACCCGTAGCCGGCGAGGTAGTCAACGGTGGACGTCGCATAGTCGAACGAGCTGTCGTCCGAGCGCCTAGAACGGTCGAAAGCCCAAGCGCAGTCGTCGTTGAATCCGTGGATCAGCAGCAGCGGTGCCGCGAACGCGTCGTCACCGTCGACGACATCACGTGCTGACGCGGGCGGCGCACCCATGACGCCAGCGATCAGCATGACGATGATGATGACCAGTGTCCGCTGCGATATCCGGGATGCTCGCCTCATGAACGTCCTCCTTGTCGATGTATCAATCAAAGAAGGAGCAGGATTTGACTACAATGCCGAATTGACTGCGGCCGAACCGTGGCCAATCCTGGGCCGGTGACCAGCAAAGCGGGCAACGGACCGGGGCGGCCGGAGGCCGCCATCGATCCTCAGACCGGACCGATTGCGCGCTTCGCCATCGAGCTCAGACAGCTTCGGCAGTCCAGCGGAGGACGGACGTACGCAGCCTTGGCCCGTCGGGCTCGCGTGTCGGCCAGCGCACTTTCCGACGCTGCCCGAGGCGCGCGCCTGCCGACGTGGCCCGTGGTGGAGGCATTCGTCGCCGCCTGCGGCCCGGAGCCGGCGGCGTGGCGCGAGCGCTGGCTCGCAGCACAAGCTGGCCTGGTTAAATCAACCCCCTCCTCGGCTCGCGCTGCTGATGCCACGGATCCGGTCGCGCTCGGCGCCCAACGTCCAACCGGCGGCGACTCGCCGTATGCCTGGCAGCCGTGGCCCGCCCAGCAGGCAGTCGACGGCGCGGATCCCGAACAAGCAGGATGCGGCCAGGACGCAACGACGGCGACAGCATTCCGCGTCGCTCTCGCCGGCCAGCGCGTCATCATCGGCCAGATTCAGCTGCGCCACTCGCAACACAGCCACGCGGCGTGGTCGCGGTTCGAAGGCTTCCACTCACTCGACGAACTCGCCCGCCGTCATCACGTCGAAATCGAAGTCATCGTACGACGCGAATCGAGCCAAGATCGGCTGGCCGCCCGCATGGACTACGCCTTCGACTACCACTGGAGCGATCTCCTGCGGACCGACCAGGGACCCATCACCGCAGAGGTCAGCGTCTACCTCGACGACCGACTCGTCGCCCACCAAGCCACCCATGCCTGCCATCTCGCATGACCACCGGCGAGCGCACCCTTGGAAAGACTGCCGGACCCTATACGGCCTCGTCGCGGTTGATCCATCCGCCGAGGGTCGCCAGGTCCTGTTCGAGCCGGTCCACAGCAGACAATGATCGGGCGGTGGCTGTCTTTACGCATCCCAGCAGGTCAAACGACGAACCGTGACTGCCGTACTAGTACTCCAGCCGCACTTTCGTGTACTTGTTTTCGCTGGCCAGACGACGTCATTGCGGGGTTCCTGATAGGACTTGATCTGTCCACTATAGACT
>NZ_JBFBAZ010000206.1:0-10147 GCF_040682475.1 Hamadaea sp. NPDC051192 | reverse complement strand
CGATACAGGTTGAACGTCACCGACGCCGGATCCGTACCCAGCAACCGCCAACTCACCATGTTCCCCGAACTGGAGTGCACACTGGTCACACCCCGATTCAACTTCTCCATCTGCCGCCCCTGCTCCACCGGCGGCGTACCACCGGCTTCGACGTCGAGGTAGTCGATGTTGGCCAGGCCGTCGGCGGAGGTCGGGGTCAACCGGATCGTGTTGTTGCCGGCGACCAGCGAGACGGACAGCGTCTTGGTCGCCCAGGTGTCCCAGTTCGCGGTGGCGTCGAACGTCATCGCCGACTGCGCGACCGCGCCGTTGACCAGGACATCGGTCGGCCGTGTCGCGGTGGTGCCGTTGGCGTACCCGATGGTGATCGTCGCCGCCCCGGCCGCCGAGGCCGTCACGGTGAACTGAGCGGCGGCCCCGACGGCGTTCGTGCCGTTGCAGAAGCCGCTGCCGGAGTAGCCGGTGTGGTTCGAGTCGATCGTGCCGTCACAGGTCGACGGCGAGGTCTCGGCTTCATAGCGGGTCCCCGCCGCGGAAGCCGCGGTGACCGTGGTCGTCAGCGCGCCGACCGTCGCCACCGCACAGGCGGTCAGCAACGCGACGCGGCGTTTCGGTGAATGCATGAGGATCTCCCTGAGGTAGATCGCGAGCACAGCGGATTTGAAACGTTAAATGGCCGAATAAGGCGCGGATCATCGCCGTGACCTGGGAAGGTCCAGGACCGGTGAGGTACGAGCGGGCTCAGCGATCAGCGCGGGGCACGACGGCCGGGTAGGCGCCGGCGACTGGGGTTCGATTCATCCGTGGACTCCTTGTGGGATGGGAGCGGGCCGGACCAGTGGGCGCTGGTTGTTCCGGCTCGGGGACGGCGAGGACGACACAGGCGATAGACGGCTGTGACTGCCACGCCTGGGCTGAAGCTAAAACGTTTCAAGAGAGGCGTCAAGGCTTTCCGTGGTTCCTGGCACATCTCCCAGTCCCCACACACCGTCCACTCACGCGGCGACAAGCTCACACCACGACGTTGTCGATCTGGAGGGTCTGCACCGACCCGGCCGGGAACGCCAGGGTGACCGTCTTGCCGCTCAGCCGCGTGTCGCTGCGCGCGGCGTAGCGGTCGCTGCCGGACGGCACCGTCGTCCACCTCGGGACCAGGCCGCCGCTGCCGCCGCTCACCTGGCTGAACGCGGACAGGTCGAAGGTGAGGTTCTGGGCGGCGCCGGTGTTGACCGCCACCACCACCAACCGCCGGGCCGCCGAGTCGTACGCCGCGGCGGCGTACCCGACGCCGGTGTTCAGGATCCGCATGCCCGGCCGGATGTGCCGGGTGAACTGGGCCAGCACGTAGTACTTGGGCTGCACCGCGCCCGGCGTCGAGGTGGCGGGATCGTACTGGATCGCCGACCAGCCGGCACTGGGGTCCATGACCTGCCAGTAGCACCAAGCGGTCGGGTGCAGCCAGGTCCAGTCCAGGCAGATGTCGTGCGCGACGCTCAGGCCGGTGCCGTCGCTGTCGCCGGTCTCGGAGTTCCACAGTTGCTTGCCCGCGCCGTGGACGTCGGTGTAGAGCAGGTCGCGCCGGCCGCCGGTGCCCTGGTAGCCGTGCACGTTGACCTGCCGCACGACGTTCTTGGTCGCGGCGTCGAAGCTGTTCCAGGTGGTCCGCGCCAGGTCGTAGTTGGTCTCGTCGGAGGCGGAGATCCCGACGCCGGTCAGCCCCTGCTGATCCAGCGCCGTACGCAGATTGGCGAGCACGGTCCGCTGGATGGCGGCGTCGACGTGGCAGCCCTCTTGCGTACCGGTGGCCGTCCACCAGCTCGACGAGGGCTCGTTGAACGGGTCGACCGTCCGGAAGTTCACGCCCCAGCTGTCCCGGGCGCGCCGGGCGGTCACCGCCAGGTGGTACGCGTGCTGGCTGTAGTTCCACGACTGGAGGTTGTTGCCGCCGCCGGCCGCCCCGGACGGGTTGTGGTTCAGGCACATCCACCACATCGGCGAGTTGGCGAACAGTTCCGAGATCGCGCCGCGCTGCGTCGCCTTGACCAACGCGGCCCGCTGTTTGGCGTCGGCGTTCCAGTTCCACGCCGACGACGCCGGGTCGGTGTTACGCCAGTCCTGCCAGAACCCTTCGATCTGCTTGAACCGCGGGATGTTGGGCGAGGCGACCATCGGCTCGCCGTCGACCGAGTTCCAGCTCGACGCCCCGAGGTTGTAGCGGGCGATGTTCAGCCCGAGGCCGGGCAGCGTACTGCCGTTGTAGGCCACCGACTTGGTGGTGAAGAAGATGTCGGCGAAGTCGTCCCGATCCCCGAACACGTTCCCCCACCAGGCCAGGGACGTGCCCCAGCCCTCCCAGACGCCGAAGTCGGCGCTCGGCTTGATCGCGATCGTGGCGTCGGCCTCCGCCGCGCCCGCGCCGAGCAGGCCGCCCGCGACGGCCCCACCGGTCGCGGCGAGGATCGACCTCCTGCTGACCATGACAGTCCCCTTTCGTCGGAAAGTGGGAATGTATCAATGTGCTGGCAACCTGGGCCACAACCGGCGTAGCCCGCGTGGGTATGGGAGGATTTGCTGGGTTACCACCCGATGATGTTGGAGGAACCCATGGCAGAGCTGCTCGTCGACTTCATCACCTCGCTCGACGGCTACGGCGCCGCTGAAGGCTGGCCGGGCCTGTGGGGCATGGGCGGCCCCGAGTACTTCGCCTGGCTCGGCGACCAACCCGAGGCGGACTACACCGTCCTGATGGGCGCGAACACGTATCGCGCCATGTCCGGGCTGGCCGCCGAGGGCGAGGAGGGCACCGAGTCCCTCGCGAGCATGCCGACGGTCGTGTTCTCCCGCTCGCTGACGGCCCCGTTGTCCTGGCCCAACAGCAGCCTCGTGGCCGAGGACGCCGTCGAGGCCGTCCGCGGCATGAAGGACAGCGGGACCTCGATGCGGACGATCGGCAGCCTCGCGCTGTGCCGTTCCCTGCTGAAGGCGGGCCTGGTGGACCGTTTCCGAGTCGTCGTCTTCCCGGTGATCAACGGCAGCACCGGCCAGGAGCGGATCTACGACGGGTACCCCGACGTCCGGCTCGACCTGCTGACGAGCCGCACGTTCGACGGCCGCCTCCAGCTCCTCGAGTACGCGCCCACTGTCCTCACTGGACCGCCCGGCGAGCCGGCCGACACCGATCCGCCCGGCGAGCCGGCCGAAGCCGGATCGGCCGGTGCGTAAGCCGTAGGGTGACGATCATGCAGTACACACGACTGGGCACCACCGGCATGTCGGTATCCCGGATCTGCCTCGGCATGATGAGCTTCGGCGACCAGGTGAAACGGGCCTGGACGCTCAACCAGGAGCAGGCCGAGCCGCTCGTCCGCCAGGCGGTCGAGGCGGGCGTCACGTTCTTCGACACCGCGGACGTCTACTCCGACGGCGTGAGCGAGCAGATCACCGGCCGGTTGCTCGGCAAGCTGTTCGAACGCCGCGAGGACTACGTCCTGGCGACCAAGGTCTACTCGCCGATGGGCCGTGGCCTGAACGACCGGGGCCTGTCCCGCAAGCACATCCTGGCCGGCATCGACGCCTCGCTGCGCCGGCTCGGCACCGACTACGTCGACCTCTACCAGATCCACCGCTGGGACGACGAGACGCCGATCGAGGAGACCATGCAGGCGCTCCACGACGTCGTCCGGGCCGGCAAGGCCCGCTACATCGGAGCGTCCAGCATGTACGCCTGGCAGTTCGCCAAGGCCCAGCACACCGCCGAACGTCTCGGCCTGACGAGGTTCGTCTCCATGCAGAACCACTACAACCTGGTGTACCGCGAGGAGGAGCGGGAGATGAACCCGCTCTGCGCCGATCAGGGCGTCGGGCTGGTGCCGTGGAGCCCGCTCGCGCGCGGTCTGCTCGCCGGGAACCGGGAACGGGGCGGCCAGACGTTGACGGTACGCGCCGCCAACGACGCGTTCGCCGAAACCCTGTACGTCGACAACGACTTCGACGTGGTCGACGCCGTCCGGGCGGTGGCCGGGGCGCGCGGCGTACCGGCGGCGCAGGTCGCGCTGGCCTGGCTGCTCGGCAAGCCGGTGGTCAGCGCGCCGATCGTCGGGGCGACCAAACCAGGCCACGTGACGGACGCGGTGGCCGCCGTGGATCTGCGGCTCACGGCGGACGAGGTGGCGCAGTTGGAGGCGCCGTACCGGCCGCACGCCATCCTCGGCCACAACTGATCGCCGACCGGAGCGATCCGGCCGAGGCCTGATCCACCCGGCGCGTAAAGGGAACGCGTCGCCGAAGATCACCGGGCAGAATGTCGACCGTGATCAGCGCCGCTTCGCTCCGCCAGTCCGTCGACAAGCTCTCCTACCCACACCGCGTACGCCTGCTGGCCCAGCACGCTCGCCGGACGGCAGGTACGCCGGAGTTTGCGGCGGTAGTGGCCGAACTGGGCACCGGCGACGCTTTCAGCCGGGAGATGGCGGTGTTGCTCGCCGGAGTGGCGCAGGACGGGGCCGCCCTGCGTCCCTTCCTCACCGATCCCGACGGCGTGATCCGGGCGCGGGCGACGAAGCTGTGGCTGCTCAGCGGAGCCGCCGAGCACTCGGCGGTGCAGGAGTTGCTCGACGACGCCCCGCTCGCGACCCGGCAGGTGGTCTACGGCCTGCTGCGGCGCAAGCGCAGCCGGGTTCGGCTGCCCGGCTTGGCCGACGCGATCGTCGACGGCGTCCGCGCCCGGTTCGGCGACGACGAGGCCAGCCGTCTGCTGCCCGCCTGCACGCCGGAGACGGTGGCGCGGCTGCTCCCCGAACTCGGCCCGCGCAGCACCTGGAACGCGACCGTCACGGCGCATCCGTTGCCGGCGCTGGCCGAGGCCCGGCGGCAGCTCGCCGACCTCCCGGAGCCGCAACGCAAGAGCTGGTGGAACTGGCCCGGCGGGGGCATCCTCAGCGCGTCGGCGACGCAGCCGGAAGCTGTGCTGGACCTGCTGGCCGAGTACGCCCCGGCGACCAACCTGCCCGGGGGCGGCATCGATCACGTCCGGCTCGCCAAGGCGTACCCGGAGCGGTTCCTGGCGCTGATGCTGGAGCCGCGGCGTTCCAGCTGGTTGCGTCGCGCCACGCTGCCGCGGCCGTTGCTGTCGGCGTTCCGGCGATTGCCCGACGATCAGCTCGTCCAGCTCGCGGTACGCCTGCGGGAGGCCGGTCGGCTGCCGGAGCTGCTGGCCCGGCTGGCCCCGAGTCGCCGTGGCGCGATCTTCGACGGCGCGTACGCCGGTGTCGACCGGACCCAGCTGATGCTGCCCGACGTCCACCTGGAGGTGCTGCCCTGGCAGCGGCGGGTCGCCGAGGCCCGGCGCATGCTGGCGCTGGAGCGTACGCAGACGACAGCGCTGCGGGTTCGGCTGACCGGGTTCCTGCCCTGGGCCGAAGCCGAACCGGAGCTGCTGGCGGCGGCCCGCTCCCCGGTCGCCGACGAGCGCGGGTACGCGTACGAGCACCTCGCGTGGTGTGCGGCCAGGTCGTCCGATCCGGCGGTCGTCACCCAGCTGGTCCAGCATCTGCTGCGGCTGCGCAACGAACAGGACCCGGTCCGGTCACGCGCCCTCGCAGCGTTGGCGGCCGTCGCGCCGCGGCTGATCGAACCGGCGGCGGTCGACGGCTTGACGACCGTCTTCGGCGACGCGCTGGCCGCCCGCGACGCGTCGGCGACGACCCGCTCGGCGATTCAGCAGGTCGCCCTCGGGGTGCTGGTGACGCACGCCGCCGACGCCACGCTGAGCCAAGCCGCGCTGTTGTGGCTGGAGGCGTTGTTCGGCGACGATCGGCTGCCCTACCTCGGTCGGCTGGAACTGCGGCGTGGGCAAGAGCACCAGGCGTTCGCGGCGGTGCGCGAGTGGATCGACAACGGTGTGCGTCGCAACAAGTACGCGCTGCTCCTCGCCTTCACGACGGCGCTCGGGCGTCGTGCGTACAACTTGGTTGATCTGCAGGCGATGCTGCGCGAGACGATCCGCGTGGGCCGGCCGTCCACTGTGGTGCGAAGCGCGATCGAGCTGTGGCTGGACGATCCCGCGCATCGTGACACGCGGGTCGAGGAGGTGCTCCGCGCGGATCTGTCGACGATCGCTTTGCCCACGGTGTGGTCGATCGTGCAGGCCCGGCGCACCGACCTGCTGGACCTGGTGCTGGGCAGAAAGGCCCCGGCGGGCGCGTTCATCGCGAAGGGCGCGCGTTGGGTGCCCGGCTACGCGAGCCACGTGCGGCGCTGGCTGCCGCGGCACCGCGCCCGGTGGGTCGAACTGCTGAGCGGTGTCGTGGCCGACGCCGGCGCGACCGTCAGCGCCCGCTGCTCGGCGATCTGGTCCGCGGCGCGCGTGCCGGACCTCGGCTGGGCGGTCGCCGAGCGCTGGCACGACTCCCCCAACGTCGCGCTCGCCGAGGCCGCGCTCGGCGCGCTGCCGTGGACCGACCGGCCGGCCGAGGCGCTGCCGCTCCTGCTCGCGCACACCGGCGACGACCGCGCGCGGGTCGCCGCCTATGCCCTGCGCCGCGCCGCGCGGTTCGTCACGCCCAGCGCGCTCGGCGAAGTGGTCACGACCGCGCTCGCCGGTCCGCTCAAGGTGACCAGCCGCAAGGAGATCACGCGGCTCGCCGCCGACTTCTCGGTGCCTCAGGCCAGCATCATCTTGTACGCCGAGTGGAGCCGGCCGGACGCGCATCGTGACGTGCGGGCCGCCCTCATCGGGGTGGCGCGCCTTCGCCTGGAGCAACCGTCCTCGTGGCCGATCCTCACCGAGGCGGCCGAGTCCGGCGGGTACGCCGCGGTGGTGGCGCTCGGCGCTGCCTACCCGATGCTGCTGCCCGACCACGCCCGTACGCGATACGCCGCGCTGATCCTGGCGGGCTGCCGCAGCTCCAACGAGAAGGCAGCCGACCACGCGTGGGCCCGCGTGCCGACGTGGGCCGCCTGGGCCGACGGTCTCGACGCCACGATCATGGCGGGCCTGACCGACCTGTCCCCGACGGGCCCCGGCCTGGCCGCCATCGCCACGCTCGTCACGTTGCTGCGTACGGGAGCCGGACAATCCACTGCCGACAGTGTCCTGCGCTGGCTGGTCGAGCTGGCGGTCGCGGACCCGGACGACGATCCGCAGCGCGACCGCGTACCGCTGCGGCGTGCCCAGTCGACGCTGTCCGCGATCGCGACCGCCGTCCGCACCGACGACACCGGCTTCGACCGCGACGCCCTGGCCGACCTCGCCCGCTACGCCGCGGCCCACGATCCGCTGCTGGTCGACGCCGTGTCGCTGCTCGTCCAGGTCACCGGCGAACATGACGTCGCCGAGATCTGCGACCGCCTGGCCGACCGGCCGGTGGCCGCGGCCGCCGTCGCCGATCTCGTCCGGGCGGCCGGCGTACGCCGCGAGTGGGCCCGCGAAGTCGCGCCGCGTCTGGCCGAAAGCCTGCGGCAGCGGGGCGACCTCGCCGGTGGCCTGACCGCCGTCGCGCTGTCCCGGCTCGGCGACACGGTCGGATTCGCCGAGCCGTACCGGGAGCTGGTCCGCAGCCTGCGTACGCATCCGGTCGCCGACGTCCGGGACGCCGCGTACGCGATCCGCCTCAGCGACCACGTGTAATGATCAACTCGATGACTGCCATCCTCCTGGCCAAACTGGTCCTCGCCCCCGCCCTGGTCGTCGGCTCCACGCTCGCCGGCCGCCGCTGGGGGGCCGCGATCGCCGGCGTCCTGGTCTCCCTGCCGATCGTGGCCGGGCCCATCCTGCTGTTCAGCTGGCTCGACCACGGCGACCGGTTCGCGGCCGAAGCGGCGAGCGCCTCCTTGCGGGGCATCGCCGTCCTCGGCGGCTTCGCGTTGCTGTTCTCGGTGCTCTGCGCGTACCTGCCGTGGCCGGTCGTCCTGGGCGTGACCTGGGCCGCCTGCCTCACCGGCGGCGTCCTGATGGGGCAGGTCCACGTCGGTCCGGTCGGCGGGCTGCTGCTGGCGCTGTCGGTCGACGCCGTCTGCTGGTACATCCTCTCCCGACGGCGGGCCGACGCGCCGGTCGCGGTCCAGCCGCGCTGGTGGGACCTGCCCAGCCGAGCCGTCGCGACCGGGCTGCTCGTCGTCACGCTGACCACGGCGGCGTCGGCGCTCGGGCCGGAGATGACCGGCGTGCTGGCGCCCTTTCCGATCGCGACCAGTGTCGTGGCGGCGTTCGCCCTGGCTCAGGCCGGGCCCGCCACCGCCGTGGCCACCCTCGCGGGAGTTCTGCGCGGCCTGCCCGGGTTCGCGATCTTCTGTTTCGTGGTCGCGCTGCTCGTCGAACGGCTGGGCGGACCGGCGGCCTTCGCGGCGGGCACTGCCGCCGCGTTGGCCACCGCGTTCCTGCTCCGGCCTCGCGTACGCGGGACGATCACGTCGGCGGCGCCGTCGGGTTCGGCGACTCCGTCGCGCAGTTGACCATCGGGATGCAGGCCGGCGTGGTCGGCGTGATCGGCGTCGGCGACACGCCGTTGGCGAACTGTACGCCGTCCGATCCGTAGCGCGACGGGTCGGCCAGCTTCTGCTTCGGCAGCTTCTTCGCGTCGCTGTAGTCCTTGATGAACTCCGACCAGACCCGATACGGCGTACCGCCGGAGTTGATGGTCTTGCCGGTCTTCGGGTCGAGCACCGGATAGGAGCCGGCCGCGTTGCCGGTCCAGATGGCGACGGAGAACTGCTTGGTGAAGCCGACGACCCAGGCGTGGGCGTTCGATGTGCTGGGTTGCCAGTTGCCGTTCTTGTCGACCGTGGCCCCCTCCCACGTGCCGGTCTTGGCGGCGACCTGGCGGCCGTCCTGCGCGCCCGACCAGCCGTGATCGGTGAAGACCTTCTCCATGGCGTAGCTGACGTCGTTGGCGATCCGGCGGTTGATGACCTGCTTCGCGGCGAGCTTCTCGCCCTTGCCCTCCACCGGCTCGTACTTGCCAGTGTCCGGGTCCTTCTTCTCGACCTTCAGCACGAAGTGCGGCTTGTTGTAGACGCCGCCGTTGGCGATCGTGGCGACGCCGGTCGCGTGGTCGAGCACCGTGATGCCGTACTGGCCGAAGCCGACCTGGCGGTCGAACGGCGTACGCGACGCGTCGGTCTGGACGCCCTTGGCAGACAGGCTCTCGATGTTGTCGTTGTTCCACATGTAGCGGACACCGGCCTGGTACGCCATCTTCACGACCTTGCCGGGGCCGATCTGCCGGGCGACCCAGTAGAACGGCACGTTGTACGACTTCATGAAGCTGAACTCGAGCGTGCAGTAGTCGCCGCAACTCGGGTTGGACCAGCCGGCGTTGCCCAGGTTCAGCGACTTGTCCGGCTTGGCCTTCCATCGGCTCTGCAGCGACGCCCCGGCTTCCAGCGCCGCGGCCAGCGTGTAGATCTTCATCGACGAGCCCGGCGGGTGCCCGCCGACCAGCGCGCCACCTTGGGTGTTCAGCCCGGCCAGGTCGATCGCCGTGCCGTCGAGGCCGCCGTAGTACGCGATCACGCGGCCGTTCTCGTGATCGATGACCACGCCGGCCGACTCCAGATCCTGCTTCTTCTTGGGATCGGTGACGATCTTGCGGCCGTAGAGTTCGGAGCCCTTGAGATCGGGCCGCGCCGCCGCTTCGAGCTGCTTCTGTGCCTCCGGGTCGATCGTGGTCGTGACCCGGTAGCCGCCGGTCTTGAGTTCCTGCGGCTCGATGCCCTGGGCCTTCAGCTCCTCGTACACGTAATTGATGACATTGCCGGTGGCTGTGCCGGCCGGCGAGCCCGGCTCGACCTTGATCCCCCACTCGGCCGTGGTGGTGACGGTCGAGTACTTGCGGGCCTGCGGGAACTGCTGCTGCGCGCGTTCCTCCGGCGTGATCCACTTCTTCTCGACCATGTTGTCGAGCACGTAGCCCCAGCGGCCCTTCGCCGTGTCCGGGTGCCCCTCGGGGTCGTAGATGCTCAGCTTGCCGCCGTCGTCGTACGGGTCACGGATGACCGAACCCAGCACGGCCGCCTCGGCGATCGACAAGTCCTTGGCGCCCTTGCCGAAGTACGCCTGCGCCGCCTTCTCCACCCCGACGGCGCCCCGGCCGAAGTCGATGGTGTTCAGGTAGAAGCCCATGATCGTGTTCTTGTCGTACTTGTCCTC
>NZ_JBFBAZ010000205.1:0-10153 GCF_040682475.1 Hamadaea sp. NPDC051192 | reverse complement strand
TCCGCGCTTTTAGCAGCAGATCAGGGATATGCCTGCGATCTTGGACCAAGATCGCAGGCATATCCCTGATCTGACGGGTACGCCGGACGGCGAAGGGGTCAGCGGTTGACGGCGCTGGCCACGGCCTTCAGCGAAGCAGTGAGAATGCTGCCGTCGACCCCGACGCCCCAGCGGATCTCGCCGTCGATCTCACACTCGACGTACGCGGCCGCCTGCGCGTCGTCACCCGCGGTGAGCGCGTGCTCGGCGTAGTCCAGGACGCGTACGTTGACGCCCCGGTCGCGCAGCGCGTGGGTGAAGGCGTCGATCGGGCCGTTGCCGATGCCCTCCAGGCGGGAGTCGACCCCGTCCAGTCGTGCCTCGACGTCGATCTCGACCTTGTCATCCACAGTGGAGATCGAGTAGGAGTCCACCGTGATCCGGCGATCGGCGAAGTACTCCTGCTGGAAGATCTCCCACATGCGGCTCGGGCCGACCTCGCCGCCGGCGTCGTCGGTGTGCCGCTGGATGACGCCGGAGAACTCGATCTGCATCCGGCGCGGCAGGTCGAGGTGGTGCTCGCTCTTCATGATGTACGCCACGCCACCCTTGCCGGACTGCGAGTTGACCCGGATGACCGCCTCGTAGCTGCGGCCCAGGTCCTTCGGGTCGATCGGCAGGTAGGGCACCGCCCAGTAGCCGTCGCCCTGGGCCTCCAGGCCCTTCTTGATGGCGTCCTGGTGGGAGCCGCTGAACGCGGTGTAGACCAGGTCGCCGGCGTACGGGTGACGCTCGTGCACGGGCAGCTGGTTGCAGTATTCGACGGTCCGCTTGATCTCGTCGATGCCGGTGAAGTCGATCTCCGGGTCGATGCCCTGGCTGAACAGGTTCAGGCCCAGCGTCACCAGGTCGACGTTGCCCGTCCGCTCGCCGTTGCCGAACAGGCAGCCCTCGACGCGCTGCGCGCCGGCCAGCATCGCCAGTTCGGTGGCGGCGACGCCGGTGCCCCGGTCGTTGTGCGGGTGGACGCTCAGCACGACGCTGTCGCGTCGCGGCAGGTTCCGGTGCATCCACTCGATGCTGTCCGCGTACACGTTGGGGGTGATCATCTCCACCGTGGCGGGCAGGTTGATGATCAGCGGCCGGTCCGGGCTCGGGTCGATCGCCTCGATGACCGCCGAGCAGATCTCCAGCGCGTAGTCCTGTTCCGTGCCCGTGTAGGACTCGGGGGAGTACTCGTAGTAGATCTCGGTGTCGGGGGTGTGGATCTCGGCGTACTTCTGGCACATCCGCGCGCCGTCGACGGCGATGGCGGTGATGCCGGCCCGGTCCAGCCCGAAGACGACCTTGCGCTGCACGATCGAGGTCGAGTTGTAGAAGTGCACGATCGCCCGCTTGGCGCCGCGCAGCGCCTCGAAGGTCCGGTCGATCAGGTGCTCGCGGCACTGGACCAGGACCTGGATCGTGACGTCCTCCGGGATCAGCTGCTGCTCGATCAGCTGGCGGACGAAGTCGAAGTCGGTCTGGCTGGCGGCCGGGAAGCCGACCTCGATCTCCTTGTATCCCATCCGGACCAGCAGCTCGAACATGCGGCGCTTGCGCTCGGGGGACATCGGGTCGATCAGGGCCTGGTTGCCGTCGCGCAGGTCGACGGCGCACCAGCGGGGGGCGCGCTCGACGCGGCGGGCGGGCCACTGCCGGTCGGGCAGATCGACGGCGATCTGCTCGTGGAAGGGCTGGTAACGCTCGAAAGGCATGCCGCTCGGGCGCTGGCGCGCGATGGGATCCGCGGCGTCTTCGCTGGAACTCGGCACGATGGATACGTCCGACATAGGTCGATTCTCCCGGATGGTCAGGTGGCTCAAGGAATGCGTGTGGGCTGATTCACAGGCCGGAAGCGAGAAAATCCGGCGGGATGCGCATCGATCGACCGGCCGGGACGCGGTACGCGCGTCGCATCACCGCGACGAGATGCCGGTCTCAGGCCTCGTCGCGGCAGCGAAGGAGAAGCGCACGCCACATGACCTTGGCAACATTACCGGCAGATCACGGACCTGGTACGCACCTCCCACATCGCGGGAAGAGCGGGTTGCCGCCGGTGAACGGATCATGGTCGAATCCGGAACCATGGGGGAACGACTGCTGAACAGGATCTTGCCGCCGCCCGGACTGCCCCGGCGACTGGCCGTGCAATCGGCGATCATCGCGACCGGCTCCGGCACCTTCCTCACCGGAAGCGTCGTCTTCTTCACCCAGATCGTCGGCCTCACCCCGGTGCAGATCGGCCTCGGCTTCTCGATCGTCGGCGGAGTCGGCCTGGTCGGCTCGCTCCCGCTGGGGCATCTCGCGGACCGGATGGGCGGCAAGCGCGCCTGGGTCCTCGGCGCCCTCGGTGAGGCCGCCGCGTTCGCCTGCTATCCGTTCGCGCGCGGGTTCTGGTCGTTCGTCGCCGCCATCGTGGTCGCCTCGGTCGCCGACATGCTCGCCAACGGCGGTCGCACCGTCTACACCGCCGCCGCGCTGCCCAAGGAGAGCCGGGTCCGGATCATGGCGTTCATGCGGGCGTACCTCAACGTCGGCTTCACGATCGGCGCGGGCCTGGGTGCGGCCGCGTTGGCGGTGAACTCGCACGCGGGCCTGATCGCGCTCGTCCTCGCCAACGCGTTCGGCCTGTGCGTGAACGCGTTCGTGGTGTCCCGCATGCCCACGATCCACGCGCCGCGCGAGACGCGTACCCGGACCAGCCCGTGGGGCGTGCTGCGCGATCACCCCTACACCGCACTGTCCGTACTGCTCTCGGTGATCTGGCTGCACGGCATGATCTTCAACGAGATCATGCCGCTGTGGGCCGTCACGATGACCGACGTGCCCAAGCCCGTGCTCGGCGCGCTGTTCGCGCTCAACACCGTGATGGCCGTGCTCCTTCAGGTTCCGGCCACGCGCGGCGCCGACTCGCTTTCCGGATCGGTACGCCTCATGCGGTGGGCCGGGCTGGCGAGTGCGATCGCCTGTCCGTCATCGCGTTGAGCGGGATGACGCATGGGTGGCTGACGGTGGCGGTCCTCGCCGCCGGTGTGGCGCTGACGACCGCCACGGAATTGTGGGCGTCGGCGGCCCAGTGGTTCTTCCAGACCGAGATCCCGCCCGCCGACCAGCGCGGTGCGTACGTCGGGGGCAGTCGCTCGATTTCAGGCGTCGCCCGGATGGTCGGCCCGGCCTCGCTGACCTTCCTCGCCATCCAGACGGGCGGCTGGGGCTGGTGGCTCATCGCGCTGCTCTTCCTCGCCTGCACTGTCGCGATTGGACCGATCATCGGCTGGGTCGAGCGCACCCCGCGAAACGGTGCGGCCGTTGCCATTCCGGAGCCGGCCGCGGTTTGACCGCACCTGTCGCGGCCAGCGAAGGCAACCGGTTCACTGCTACGCTCCCGGGGCTTCACCAACCCCTCACGGAGGCTCGCATGCGGCTGAAAGCTGCGCGGCGGTGGTTGGTGGCTACGGGGATGGTCGCGACGCTGGTCGGGTTGACCGGTGCGCCTGCTGTAGCCCAATCCGCTGCTGCGCCAAGAATGTTCGTTGATGATGTCCTGCTCGCGGCAAACGGCGACGGCACAGTTTTCGGATTCTCTCTGTACGCGACGCCGACCGAGTACCACACCAAGATCACGGCGACCTACGACGTCACCGATCTGGCCGACGTCGCCACCGTGTGGGACGCGGGCACCTCGCCCGAGGTCACGTGTACCAGAGCCGGCGCGATCGTGACCTGTGTCGCGGACGAGGCGTACATCGGCGAGCAGGATCCGTTCAGCTATTACCTGAGGATCAAGCCTCTTCCCGGCGCGGTGCCTGACACGTCGGGCGTTGTCAAAATAACTGTCTCCTCCCCCCATTTCGGCACCATCACCCAAACCGCCAAGGTCACGGTGGCGGAAGTGATCGACCTCGCCGCCGTGGTCCCGCCCAAGTCGACCGCCGAGCCGGGCGACAGTTTCACCGTGCCGTTGCGCGTCGTGAACGTCGGCTCGCCGACGATCCACGGGGTGGTGGCCTACTTCCGCGCCGGCGTCTTCATCGAGGCGGGCCAGAAGTACAGCAACTGCACCTACGCCGGCAATTCGCCGAGGTCGTGCCGGTTCGACACCGACCTCCGACCGGGGCGCGAATACCAGGTGGACCTGCCGCTCAAGATCTCGGACGCTGGTGTTGCCCCGCGAGACGGCGGCGAGGCGGTTACTTGGTATACGCCTGCGCGGTACGCCGGCCTCGAGAAGTGGCTGAACTCTCTGGACGGCGAGGTGCTTGGCAAACCGGGCGTCGGCGGAAAGTTGTCGCTGCGCGAACTCGCCCCGGCGGCCAGCAGCGCCCAGACGCAGATCGACATAAACGGCGGGGGCTACGCCGACATCCCGATCGACATCGTCGGGATGCCGGACATCTCCGCCTCCCGAGGCACCGCTTCCGGAGCAGTCGGTGCCAAGGTGCAGGTGAAAGTACGCGCGGTCAACCGGGGTAAGGCCGTTATCCGGTTCGCCCCAGACGAGCCAGTCCTCGACTTCATCGTTCCAACCGGTGCCACTGTCACTACGGCGCCGCAGAGCTGCCGGCCCCTGACATCCGGTGGTGTCGGCGGCAACGGTGCGCCGGGCGGCCGGGAATACCGCTGTTACAGGTACAAGACGAACCTCGGTCCAAAGCGAACTCTGACCTATCTGTTCGAGCTTCGGCTGGATCGGGCCGGCACGCTGCGGGGCACTGAGCGGATCGTCACGACCCGGACCGCTGAGGAATTCGCGAAGATCGACACCGACCCTTCCAACAACGAGGCGGAGATCGTGCTGACCGCCCGCGCGCCCGGCGCTCCCGGTGGCGGGGACCCGGCCGAGGACGACGGGCTGCCGATCACGGGTGCCCCGGTGGCGCTGATCACGGCGGCCGGTCTGTTGCTGATCGGCATCGGCTTCGTCCTATTCCAGGCGACGCGCAGCCGGCGGCGTACTGCCATCTGACATACGCAGGACGAAGGCCGGCGAGGACACTGCCTCGCCGGCCTTCGGCGTACTGGGGGATCAGCGGGTGGCGGGGACGAACTCCGCCGCGATCAGCTCCGCGATCTGGGCGGTGTTGAGAGCCGCGCCCTTGCGAAGGTTGTCACCGGTCACGAAGAAGTCGAGGGCCCGGGGGTCGTCGAGCGAACGGCGCAGGCGGCCGATCCAGGACGGGTCGGTGCCCACGGCGTCGATCGGCATCGGGAACTCGCCGTTGGCCGGGTCGTCGACGAGGATGACGCCGGGCGCGCCGCGCAGCACCTCACGGGCTCCTTCAGCGTCCACTTCGGAGCCGAACACGGCGTGCACCGAGATCGAGTGGCCGCGGCTGACCGGCACCCGTACGCAGGTCGCACTGACCTTGAGGTCGGGCAGCCCGAGGATCTTCCGGGACTCGTTGCGCATCTTCAGTTCCTCGGACGACCAGCCGCCGTCCTTGAGCGAACCCGCCCACGGGATGACGTTGAGCGCGACCGGAGCGGGGAACGGGCCGAGGTCGTCGCCGACGGCGTTGCGGACGTTGCCCGTACGCGAGCCGAGCGCCCGATCCCCGGCGACCCGGGTGAGCTGGTCGTGCAGGGCGTCGACGCCGGCCTGACCGGCCCCCGAGACCGCCTGGTACGAGGCCAGCACCAGCTCCTTGAGGCCGTACTCGCGGTGCAGCGGGGCGACCGCGACGATCATGGCCAGCGTGGTGCAGTTGGCGTTGGCGATGATGCCCCGGGTCCGGTTGCGGGTCTGCTCGGGATTGATCTCGGGCACCACCAGCGGAACGTCGGGGTCCATCCGGAACGCGCCGGAGTTGTCCACGACGATCGCGCCCGCCTCGGCGGCGACCGGAGCCCAGGCGGCCGAGATCTCGTCGGGGACGTCGAACATCGCGACGTCGATGCCCTCGAACGCGTCGGTGCTGAGCGCGACGACCTCGACCTGTTCGCCTCGCACCGACAGCCGCTTGCCGGCCGAGCGCGGGGACGCGATCAGGCGGATCTCGCCCCAGACGTTCTTCCGGCTGGTCAGGATTTCCAGCATCACGGTGCCCACCGCGCCGGTGGCACCGACGACAGCGAGGTTCGGCAGCCTGCTCACGGCGTTACCGCCCGGTGCCGGCGTAGACGATCGCCTCGGTGTCGCCGCCGAGCTCGAACGCGTCGTGCACCGCGAGGACAGCCTTGTTGAGGTCGCTGTCCCGGCAGACCACCGAGACCCGGATCTCGGAGGTCGAGATCATCTCGATGTTGACGCCCGCCTCGCCGAGGGCCGCGAAGAACCGCGCCGCGACACCGGGGTGCGAGCGCATCCCCGCGCCGACCAGCGACACCTTGCCGACGTGATCGTCGAAGAGTAGGCCCTTGAAGCCGATCGAGGACTGCACCTTCGACAGCGCCGCCATCGCGGCGGGGCCGTCGTCCTTGGGCAGTGTGAAGGAGATGTCCGTACGCCCGGTGCCCTCGGTGGAGACGTTCTGCACGATCATGTCGAGGTTGGTCTCGGCGTTGGCCACCGTCTCGAAGATGCGCGCGGCCTCGCCGGGGGTGTCCGGTACGCCGACGATGGTGATCTTGGCTTCCGAGCGGTCGTGCGCCACACCGGTGATCAGTGCCTGTTCCACGGGGAGGTCCTCCATTGATCCGGTGACCATGGTGCCGGTCTTGTCCGAGTACGACGAGCGCACGTGAATCGGCAGGTTCGCCCGCCGGGCGTACTCGACCGAACGCAGGTGCAGCACCTTCGCGCCGCACGCGCACAGTTCGAGCATCTCCTCGTAGGTGACCTGGGCGATGTGCCGGGCGTTCGGGACGATCCGGGGATCGGCCGTGAACACACCGTCCACATCGGTGTAGATCTCGCACACGTCGGCGTCCAGCGCCGCGGCCAACGCTACGGCCGTCGTGTCGGAGCCGCCCCGGCCCAGGGTGGTGATGTCCTTGGTGTCTTGGGAGATCCCTTGGAAGCCCGCGACGATCGCGATCGCGCCCTCGTCGAGCGCGCCGCGCAGCCGGCCCGGCGTCACGTCGATGATCCGCGCCTTGCCGTGCACCGAGGTGGTGATCACGCCGGCCTGCGATCCCGTGTAGGACCGGGCCTCGTAGCCCAGGTTGTGGATCGCCATCGCCAGCAGCGCCATCGAGATGCGCTCGCCGGCGGTCAGCAGCATGTCGAACTCGCGACCGGGCGGCAGGGGGCTGACCTGATGCGCGAGATCGATCAGCTCGTCGGTCGTGTCACCCATCGCGGAGACGACCACGACGACCTCGTCGCCGGACTTGCGGGCGTTGACGATCCGCTCCGCGACCCGCTTGATCCGCTCGGCGTTCGCAACCGAGGAACCGCCGTACTTCTGCACCACCAGGGCCACGGTGCGGCTCTCCTCTCCTCGCCGGCCTGTGCCGTCAGGCCGCGCGGCCGGCTGTGTCGTCAGAAAGACGTGCACGCCCGCTGACTGCGGCGCACGGGACTTCGCGCGGAGGTGTCCGGGCGAAGGCACCTGTGAGGATACCGGTCCGCCCCCCTGATCAGCACAGTCCGTTCCCACGATCTGACCCGGCGTACAAGATCTGCGCGCGGCCAGCGGGGCGGGCGATCAGGCTGCGTTTCGGAGCGCGCCGGGCCGGAAGGATTGCGGCCGAAGATCGGCTGTGTCGTTGCACACCGGCGTGGCGCGCTGGGACGAGAATTCGCCCATGCGTGTCGCCCGACCCCTTATCGCCCTCGTCGCCGTGGCGACCGCGGCCGTCCTCGCCTCCGCCTGCAGCTCACCACCACCGACGGAGGTCGATCCCACCACCGGCCCGGCCGCGCCGGACGACCCCCGGTCAGTCCTCGCGGCTCGTGCGGCCGCCGCGAAGGACCTGCACCAGACGGCGCTCTACTCGCTCAAGACGACCGGCCGTCCCGACCGGTCCGTGACCGTCACCCTCGCGCAGGACGGCGGGTGGAAGGTCGACGTCCCGGCCACGGCCCTGGGGGGCACGGTCGACATCTCACTGGTACGCACGGGGGGTGCGCTCTACCAGTGCGCGTTGCCGTCCGCGACCCGGCCGCAGAGCGGATGCGTACGCCTGTCGAAGGTGGTGTCGGCGTACGACCCGAAGGTGCAGCACCTGTTCACCGACTGGCTGGAGGTCTTCATGGATCGCCAGGCCGCCCTCGCGGTGACGACGGCGACGGCGCTGCCGGGCGTGCAGGGCGCCTGCTACACCGTCGACACCTCGGCGGTCTCCGTCAAGGCACCGGTCGATCCGGGCATCTACTGCTACGCCGACAACGGGACGCTGACCGGCGCCCGGACCAGCGTCGGAACGCTCACTCTCGTCGGCGCGCCGACGCCCGCGCCGCCGACGATCACGTTGCCGGGCGCGGTCATCCCGGGGCAGCCGTTGGTGAACGCGTCGCCGCCCGCGCCGTCGCTCACCCCGAGTGCGAGCGGTACGCCCAGCGGAAAGCCTTCTGTGACACCCACCACAAGCAGGCGCTGAGGCGGGTCCCAATTGGCCGGATTCACCCGGCGCACTCAGCGAACGTGAGTATCGTGGGCGGCCATAACGCCCCCTGGGGCGCCCCTGCCACCCCGGACGAGAACAAGGAACGTGCTTACCCCTCCGCGCATCGTCGAAGATGTGACCGATCGGCTCCGCGCCGCGCACAGCGCGGTCGACGCCTGTCGCGCGGTGGTCGACGTCCTGGCCACGCACACCGACGCGTTGATCGCGACTCTGCTGCACGTCCACGACCACCTGCGATGTGTCGCGGCGGCCGGGTCCTGGCACGTCTTCTCCTCCGTGCCGTTGGGCCGGGGCGTCGTCGGCCGCGTGTACGCGTCCGGGCGTACCGCCGTGCTGACGGACGTGACGATCGACCCGGAGTTCATCCGGCTCGGCCCGGACGTCGTCGCCGAGATCTGCGTACCCATCCTCGACCGCACCGGTGAGCCGCTCGGCGCGCTGAACCTCGAGTGGACCAGCGAACTCGCCGCGACTCCCGATCTCGGCGCATGGCAGGTGCTCGCCGAGGAACTCGGCAAGTCGCTCGGGGCGCGCATCGACGAACTGGGCGGGCCGCCGGCCGAGACGCAAGCGGAGAAGCTGCTCCGGCACAGCGTCGCCCTGTCGGCGGCGGGAACCGAAGCAGAGGTGTACGCCCGAGTGGCCGAAGCGGCGCGGGACGTCTCCGGGCTGTCCTCCGCCGTCGTGCTGACGCCGATCGCCGGTGACACAGCGGAGCCGATCGACATGCCCGTCGGGGTGACCGGAAGCGCCGCTCTCTTCATCGGCGGAGTCGTGTTGCGCAGCAGCTCCCCGGGCCGATACGACCGGGCGCTCGTCCAACGGCTCGCCGACCTGGGCGGGCGGGAGCTGGGCGTACTGCTCGACCGGGCGCGCCGGCACGGCACCTCGTTCTCCCTCGGCGACCCTGACCAGCTCGATCCGCGCGGCTTCGAAGCGGTCACCAAGGCCGGCGTACGCACGATGATCGTCGCGCCCATCGGCCCCGGCGCGCTGGGCGGCGTCCTGGTCGCCTTCGACGACGTGACCGCCCATCCCGAACCGGCCCGGGTCAGCCTGCTCGAACTACTCGGCACCCAGGCCTGGACCTGCCTCGACCGGTTGCACTCGCTCACCCGGCTGCGGCACCGGGCCAGCTCCGATCCGCTGACCGGGCTGCGGCACCACGGGCCGTTCGGCGAACGGCTGGCGGCGGCCGAACCCGGCCGGACCGCGCTGCTCGCGATCGACGTGGACCAGTTCAAGGTCATCAACGACACGTACGGCCACGCCGCCGGCGACCGGGCGCTCGTCGACCTGGCCCGCGCGCTCGAAAGCACCCTGCGTCAGGGGGACGAGCTGTACCGCATCGGCGGAGACGAATTCGTCGCCGTGGTCGAGGTGCCCAGCTCGAACGAAGCCGTCGCGGTCGCCGAGCGGCTCACGGCGGCCGCCCGCCGCGTCGGGCGCACGATCTCCGTCGGCGTCGCCCTGCAACGTCGCGACGAACTCGGCGAGACCACGCTCAGCCGGGCCGACCAGGCGCTCTACGAAGTCAAACGCCGCGGCCGCGACGGCCTCCACCTAGCCCCCTAACCAACCCCCCACCCCCCCCCGCCCCCGGCGCGGGCCCCCCCCCCCC
>NZ_JBFBAZ010000204.1:0-10263 GCF_040682475.1 Hamadaea sp. NPDC051192 | reverse complement strand
GAAGTCATCGCCCTCGCCACCGAGGTCGCTCCGGCGCTGCCCGCCGCCGTCGCGGTCGAGCTGGTGCACAACTTCTCGCTGGTCCACGACGACGTCATGGACGGCGACGAGACCCGGCGACATCGGCCGACGGTGTGGAAGGAGTTCGGCGTCGCGCAGGCCATCCTGGTCGGCGACGCCCTGCTCACGCTCGCCGTCGAGACCCTCGGCACGCTCAGCGGGCCGTCCGACTCCCGGGTGGCCGGTCCCACCCGGGCGCGGCTGGCCCAGAAGATGCTGTCGGGGGCGGTCGGCGACCTGCTCCACGGCCAGGGCGAAGACCTGGCCTTCGAGACGCGCGACGACGTCACCACGGCGGAGTGCCTGGCCATGGCCCGGCGCAAGACCGGGGCGCTGATCGAATGCGCCACCGGTCTCGGGGCACTGCTCGGCGGCGGCACCGCCGAGCAGGTCGCCCGGCTGCGGGGCTTCGGGGCGGACCTCGGGCTCGCCTTCCAGATCACCGACGACCTGCTCGGCATCTGGGGCGATCCCGCGGTCACCGGAAAGCCCGTCTACTCCGATCTGCGCAGCCGGAAGAAGAGCCTGCCCGTCGTCGTCGCGCTGCGCTCGGGCGTTCCCGCTGCCCGGCCGCTGCTTCAGGCGTACGCGTCGGAAGAGGAGCTGAAGGAGGCGGATCTGGCGGAGGTCGCCGCGGCCGTGGACGCGGCCGGCGGACGGCAGTGGTGCGTGGCGCAGGCGAGCGAGCTGATCAGCCGGGCGCTGGACCGGTTGCACGACGACCCGCCGCTGGCCCGGACGCTGGAGCTGACCGCGCTCGCGCGGCTGCTCACGCAGCGGGATCGGTAGCGAGTCGTGCCCGGCGCGTGGTTGCTCGCGCTGGCCCTGACCGCCGGGGTGGTCGCCGGACCGACCACCCCGGCGGCGGAGCCGTTGTGCCGCAACGGTTTTCTGCTGACTCAAGACAAGACGCTGCTGCGCTTCGACGAGAACGCCCACGGGTACGCGAAGATCGCCGAGCTGCCGAAGCCGGTCAACGCGCTCGGCTACTTCGCCGACCTCGGGTACGCGATCTCCGGCGGTCAGACGGTCACCATCGATGCGTCGGGTCACCTGGCCTCGGTGGGACCGGCGGTCGTCCCCGGTGCGTATGCCGGGGCGGTGGCCGGTTCGGACTGGCTGCTGCTGGACGGGTCCACCCTGGTGGACGTGCGGCTCCCGGCGCTTACGGTGGCGCGCCGGGTCCAGCTGTCGGACCAGATCGACCTGGGGGACTGGGCGGTGAACCCACTCGACGGCGCGCTCTACGGGCTGGCCGCCGGGCCGAGCCGGCTCGTCCGCGTCGATCCCGCTACCGGCGTGGTCGACGCGACGGCCCTGCCCACTGTGGACGGCGTCGCGTTCGGGGCCGTGTCGATCAGTGCGTTCGGCGTACTGATGGCGTTGGAGAACTCGTCGGGCCGGATCTACCGGATTCCGTTGACCGATCCGTCGCAGGCGAGCTACGTGGAGGCGGGGGTGCAGGCGTACCACGCGGACGCCGCCGCGTGCCCGATCCTCTGGGACTACGGCTCGTCCGAGAACGCCGAAGCGCCGCGCAACACCGTCACGACCATGGAGGTGCTGAGCATCGGCGGCTCGGTGGGCGCCGACGACGGCGTACCGGCCCCGACGATCGCCGCCGACGCGACGTCATGGCAGGTCACGGTCGCGGTGCGGAACACCACGCCGGAACCGGCCCGGCTCGCGGGCTGGCTCGGCGACGCCCGCGCCACCGCCGAGGTGCCATCCGGGGCAGAATCCGTCGTCCTGTCCTGGCCACGGGTCAGCGTGCCGCGCACGGCCCGCAGCCTGCGTCTGCTCCTGCGGTTGTACGCCGGAAACCCGGCCGTCGTGCAGCCGACCGGATCGGCCTCCGGCGGCGAGGTCGAGGAGTACGCCGTGAGCATCCGCTGGCCCCAGCCGATTCCTCATGATCCGCCGTCACCGACGGTTCGGCCGTCGCCGTCCACAGTGGCTTCGCCGGTGCCGCCGTCGCCTTCGCCGTCTGCGTCTCCGGTGGCGCCGGCCGCGGTGCGCCGGCCGCCCGCGCCACCCGCTCCGAAAAGGAAACTGCCGCTCACGCTGACCTTCTTCGCGGGCCTGCTCGTCCCCGCGATCACCCTGGCGGCTCGCGTACGCCGATGACCTTGGGGGCTCCCGATGGATGTCATGCTCACCGGAACACTCGTCACAATCGGGGCCGCCGCCGCGTCGGTCGGTGGCTTCCTCCTGATCTCCAAGGTCGTCCCGCGCCGATGGCTGGTCGCCGACACGGACGCCGCCAGCACGCTCTACGCCACCATCGGGATGGCGTACGCCATCCTCATCGCCATCGCCGCGATCGCCATCTGGGAACCCCGGTCGGCCGCCGCTTCGAGCACCGACCTCGAAGCGGGCAGCCTCGTCGAGGCGTACTGGTCGACCGACCAACTCGCCCCGGCCGACCGAACCGAGGTGCGCGACCTGATCGTGGCGTACCTCGGGGAGGCGACCGGTCCGGAGTGGACCCGGTTACGCGTACGCCACGAGCCGGACGACGGGGCCGAACTACTCTTCACCGAGCTGCGCCGGCGGGTCGACGCCGTACGCCCCCGGACCGATCCGGAGCAGAACGCGTACGCCCAGCTCAGTGCCCAGATCAGCGCGGCGGCCGGGGCTCGGAGCGGTCGACTGCAAGCCGCCGGCGAAGGAATGCCCGGCCTGCTCTGGCCGGTGCTGATCGCCGGCGGGCTGGTCAGCGTGGTGTTCCTCTACCTGTTCGGGCTGGAGCGCACCTTCCCGAACGGGCTCATGATGGCCGTCGTCGGGGCGATGATCGCGCTGCTGCTCTTCGTCCTCTACCAGGTGGAGTACCCGCTCAGCCGGGCGTTCGCGGTCACCCCGGACAGCCTGACGACCGCGCTCGCCCGGTTACGCGGGCTGCCCTAGCCCTTGGCTGCCGCCTTCGCGGCCTTCTTGTACTCGCGCACCTTCGTCAGGGAGGCCGCGTCGACGATGTCGGCCGCTGACCGGAACGACCCCTCCTCGCCGTACGCCCCGGCCGCCTCGCGCCACCCCGCCGGTTGTACGCCGAGCTGCTTGCCGAGCAGGGCGATGAGGATGTGCGCCTTCTGCTTGCCGTAGCCGGGCAGTGCCGTCAGCCGGTTGAAGAGGTCCTTGCCGTCGGCCGCCTCGCCCCAGATCCGGCCGGCGTCGCCGTCGTACTCGTCGGTGACGGCTTGGCAGAGTTGCTGCGTACGCTGCGCCATCGAGCCGTGATAGCGGTGGATGGCCGGGGGAACGGCGTAGATCCGGGCGAAGTCCTCCGGATCGTGGCCGGCGATGGCCGCCGCGTCGAGATGCTGTACGCCGAGCCGCTCGGCCAGCCGGAACGGCCCCGCGAACGCCTTCTCCAGGGGCTGCTGCTGGTCGAGGAGCATCCCGATGAGCAGCGCCAGCGGGTCGGTCGCGAGCATCTCGTCGGCCGCCGGCTCCTGAGCGAGGAAGAGCTTCGACATGGCCCCAGCTTGCCAGACCTCGGTGTGCCCGTAGTGGGCAGATCAGGGATATGCATGCTTCCGAGGTCCAAGATCGCATGCATATCCGTGATCTGCCGCTCAAGAACGCCAGCGGGACAGGGGGAGCGTCAGCGCTTGTGGCCGACGCCGCACCACTCGGTGACGACGGCCTCGTCGTTGCCGTCCGGCCGCCAGTGCGACACGGTCACGAAGCCGGGGTCGAGGACCTCCAGCCCTTCGAAGTACTCGGCGATGGCGGCGGGCGTACGCGCGCAGATGGGAGCCGAGCCGCTGGAGTTCCACATCTGCATGGCGCGCTCGACCGCTTCCCGGTGGACCTCGGCCGTGGGATGCGACATGACGAGGTAGCTGCCTTCGGGTACGGCGTCGAGCAGCTTGGCGACGATCGCGGCGGCCTCGGCGTCGTCGACGACGAAGTTCAGGATGCCGAGCAGCATGATCGCCATCGGCCGCTCGAAGTCGAGCGTACGCGCGGCGTTCTGCAGGATCGTCTCCGGATCGCGGATGTCGGCGTCGATGTAGTCGGTCGCGCCTTCGGGCGTACTCGTCAGGAGGGCACGCGCGTGGACGAGGACCATGGGGTCGTTGTCCACATAGACGATCCGCGCGGCGGGGTTGGTCTGCTGAGCGACCTCGTGCGTGTTGTTCGCGGTCGGCAGGCCGGTGCCGATGTCGAGGAACTGGTCGATTCCGGCGGTACCGGCGAGGTGACGGACCACGCGGCCGAGGAATTCGCGGTTGTAGCGGGCGGACTGCACCAGCTCCGGCATGAATGCCAGGACCTGCTCGGCCGCCTCGCGGTCGGCGGCGAAGTTGTCCTTGCCGCCGAGCAGGTAGTTCCAGAGCCGCGCGGAGTGGGCCACCGAAGTGTCCAGCCGGGACAGCAACTCGGAGTTTTGCGGTGCGTCGTTCACAGCAATGCACCTCGCATGAAGGGTCGGGGATCCATAGATTAGGTTACTGAGCCAGATCCGCCGCGATTTTGCGGAGGATGTCGGGCGTCTGTTCGGGCGGCGCGGCCTCGATGCAGAGCGTCTCCATGACGATCTGGTACTGGTCGACGTCTTCGCGCTTGTCGAGGTAGATCGCGCTCGTCAGCTGCTCCACGTACACGACGTCGGGCAGGTCCGGCTCGGCGAACCGCATGATGCTGAAGGCGCCGCCGTGCGCCGCGTGCCCGCCGATCAGGAACGGCACGACCTGGATGCGTACGTTGGCCAGCTCGCTCGCCTCGATGAGCGCCTCGAGCTGGGCGATCATGACCTTCCGGCCGCCGACCGGGCGCCGCAGCGCGCCTTCGTCGACGACGGCCCAGAACTGGGGCGCCTCCGGTTTGCGCAGCACCTGCTGGCGGGTCATCCGCAGTTCGACGCGACGGTCGATCCCCTCGGCCCCCGTACGCGCGTGCCCGAGGCTCACGACGGCCCGGGCGTAGTCGGCGGTCTGGAGGAGGCCGGGGACGAACTGGACCTCGTAGTTACGGATCAGCGACGCCGCCGACTCCAGCCCGATGTAGGGCTGGAACCACGCGGGCAGGATGTCGCTGTATCGATGCCACCAGCCGGGCGCGTTCGCCTCCCGGGCCAGGGTGAGCAGGCGTTCGCGCTCGTCGCCCTCGGCCAGCCCGTAGTGGGTGAGCAGGTCGGCCACGTCGCGTTCCTTGAACCCGACGCGGCCCAGCTCCATCCGGCTGATCTTGGACTCCGACGCCCGGATCTGCCAGCCGGCGTCTTCCCGGGAGATCCCTTGGGCTTCTCGCAGCCGGCGGAGGTGCGCTCCGAGCATGATCCGCAGGGCGGTGGGCCCGCCGCCGCTGCCGGCCTCGAACGGGGCGACCACGGGCGCTCACCTCCCAATTTTCCTGATCGTGATCTGAAGCATGCCTTATGTGGACCGATCGGCGGTTCACCGATCCGGTGGTATGCGTGTCGGTGCCGTGCTGTCACGGCCCGCCGGGGACCACCAGATCGTCGAACTCGCCGTCGCGTACGCCCGCGACGAAGGCGGCGATCTCCTCGGCCGTGAACACGAGCGCCGGACCGTCCGGGTTCCGGGAGTTGCGGATCGCCACGCCCGAGCCCTCCGGCAATCGGGCGACCTCTACGCAGTTCCCGCTCGCGTTGCTCCGTCCGCTCTTGCGCCAGGTCAGGTGCTGGCCCTGGATCCAGTCAGTCACGAACTTGATTCCCTCCCCGCGGTTAATCTGTCGTCTGCACGTGCATCCGCTCTTGCATCCGCACCGTGCAGAGCGCATCATAACCCCAGTGACCTGGTACTGATCGTCTTAAGTGGATGACGGTGAAGCTCGCCGAAAACCTCGATAAGCGGTCCGGGGTCCACATATTCCGTCGAACGGCCATATTGCGAAATCGGGCGGCCGATACCGTCGGCCCGCGCGAAAGGGGAGCGCAGCCGTGAATCCAGCCGTCGTCGCGATCGTCCTGACCGGCTTGGCGGGCGTGGGGGTGGCGGTCTGGCTGGGCCGGCGGGTTCGCCAGGCCGAGGCGGCCGCCGTCGAGCTGCGCCGGAAGGTCCTCGTCGAGCGCATCGCCGCCCGGCAGGATTCGCTGACCGGCCTGCTCAATCGGCGCGCGTTCTACGAGTTGGGCACCGCGTTGCTCGCCGACCCGGCCCGGCTCCCGATGACCGCGGTGCTGGTCGACGTCGACGGCTTTCAGCGGATCAATCACGCGTACGGGCAGATCGTCGGCGACGAGGTGCTCGTCGCGCTCGGTCGCCGGTTCGCGGACTACGTGGGCGGCCAGCTCGTGGCGCGGCTCGGCGGAGACGAGTTCGTCGCGCTCGTCCGCGGATCGGGGGCGGACCCCGACCCCGACCGGCTAGAGGAACTGCTCGCCACCCCGATCTGGGTCGGCGGTCAGGTCATCCGGATCACCGCGACGGTCGGAGTGTCCGATGTATCCGGTCCGGCCGACCTCACCCGGGCGCTGCGCCGGGCCGAGTCGATGCTCCGGCGTACCAAGATCGTCCAGCGGCGGGCCCGGACGCTGCCCAACCCCGTCACCCGCACCACCCCGACCGAGGGCAGTCCGCTCGAACAAGCCCTGCTGAGCGGGCACGAGGCCCGCGTCGAGGGAGCCGGCGTCGACCCCGTCTACTGCCGGACCCGGGTGGTCGCCAAACGGCGCCGGCGCCACTGACCGCCGGCTCCAGCGAAGGGTCAGCAGCGCGCCCAGGGCCGCCCCGGCGGTGTTCTGGAGGACGTCGTCGAGGCTGGAGATCCGGCCCAGGTGGAAGGCGTACTGGGCGGTCTCGATCGCGGCGGAGTAGCCGGCCGCCAGCAGGACGACCCCCGGCACGCTCAACCACCGCCAGCGGATCGGCGCCAACGCGCCCAGCGGCAGCAGGAAGACCAGGTTCGCGAAGATCTGCACGAACGCCTCCGCGCCGTCCCCGCGTACCTGGGCCACCAGGTCCACGAAGGGGCGCAGGCTGATCCGCTCGGGTCCGTGCAGCGGGGTCAGCGCCATCCACGTCCACGGCAAGGTCCCGACGAACACCCCCGCGACCAGCGCGTCCGCGCGCCAGTCCCGGCCCCGTCTCGCTCCCGCCCACACTATGAGTACGCACACCGCAGCGACCGCAGCGGTGGAGACCAGAACGAGTCCCCAGCGCTGGATCAGTGCCGCTATCAGGTCCGAAGGCATGGTGCTGGCAGGATAGGGCAGTGACCGAACAGCAGGGCATCCTGGATCGCGCCGGCCTCGATCAACTGCGCGACGCGCTCGTCGACGCCGAGTTCACCCAGGCAGGCGTGGCCGCCCGGATCGGGCCGGAGGCCTGGGCCGCCGCCGGGCGCGAGGACTTCCGGGCCACCCTGGCCGCCACCGACGGCGCGGACGACGCTCTGGGCGTACTGGTGCGGGTGTTCCTCGCTGGGCAGACCGAAGCCGAGGAGACCGTCGCCGCCGCGCTCCGCGGGCTGCCGCTGCCGCAAGCACTGGCCTCCGGGCTGGTCGAACGGGCCGAGGGCGGCCTGCGCGCCGGGATCGACCTGGACATCTACGGCGACTGGTGGGTCGTCGCCGACCTGCCGGCCGCGGCCCGGCCGGGCCGTCCACTACCCGCCGATCACGTGCTCGGCGTCGGCATGGCCTCGATGACGCTCGCCGACGCGACCATCCGTCGCCCCGTCGGCAGCGCCCTGGACCTGGGCACGGGCTGCGGCGTACAAGCTCTGCACCTGTCCGAGCACGCTGCGACGATCACCGCGACCGATCTCTCGGAGCGGGCGTTGCTGCTCGCCGCGACGACCGCGCACCTGAACGGGCTGTCCTGGGAGCTGCTGGCGGGCGACATGCTGGCGCCGGTCGCCGGGCGGCGGTTCGACCAGGTGGTGAGCAACCCGCCGTTCGTGGTGGGGCCGGGCGTGACCACCCACACCTACCGCGACTCTGGGCGGCCCGGCGACGGCGTCTGCGCGGAGCTGGCGGCGGCCGCGCCCCGGCTGCTGAACCCCGGCGGCACGATGCAGTACCTGGCGAACTGGGTGCACGTGGCGGGGGAGGACTGGACCGAGCGCGTCGCCGGCTGGTTCGCGGGGACCGGCTGCGACCTGTGGGTCATCCAGCGCGAGGTCACCGAACCCCTCGACTACGTACGCCTCTGGCTCTACGACGCGGCCGAGGGCCACGACCCGCAGCGGGCCGCGGCCTGGCTGGACTGGTTCGACCGCAACAAGATCGAAGCCATCGGCTTCGGCCTGATCAGCGCCCGGTACAGCGGCTCCGACGAGCCGATCGTGGTCTGCGAAGACGCCTTCCAACGCCTCGACCAGCCGGTCGGCGCGCAGGTCGCCGCCTGGTTCGGCCGTCAGGACCAGTTGTCCGGAGTGGACCTCGACGGTCTGCTGGACCTGCGACTGCGTACGGCGCCCGGGCTGCTGCTGCGGCAGGACGCCACGATGAGCCCGGACGGCTGGGCAGTCGACCGGCAGATCCTCGAACTGACCGACGGGATGCACTGGGCCGAGGAGATCGACCCGCTGATCGTCTCCCTCGTCGGCGGCTGCGACGGCACCACCACGCTGCGAGAACTGGTGACGTTGCTGGCCGCCGCCCACGAAGCGCCCTTCGACCTGCTGGCGCTGTCGCTGGCGGGCATCGTCCGGCACCTGATCACCCGCGGCCTCCTCCTCCTCCCCTGAGTCCCGCTCGCTCGCCGCTCGCTCGCCGCTCGCTCGCCTTTTTCGCTCGCCGCACGCTGCTCGCTCGCCGCGTTGATCATGGAGTTAACTGTGGTGTCGCCGGCGTGTCGAGGGGGCAAGCACCATGATCAACGCGCCAAGGGCGGAGGAAGGGTGGGCTGCGCGGCGGTTCAGAAGAGGCCGCCGCGCCGGCACGACTCCATGATCCAGTCGTCCAGCGTGCCCTTCCAGTCGGTGTCGCCGAGCGCCGAGTGGTCGACGACGAAGCGGCCGAAGACCTCGCGGTTCGGGATGAGCCCGCCCCGGCGGTCGAGTTCGAGGATCACCTGGGTCGAGACCGGTCCGGCGACGAAGGTGACTTCGAGCTGGTTGAGCATGGTGGCGTACTTGGCG
Organism: Hamadaea sp. NPDC051192; assembly: GCF_040682475.1. Classification (NCBI taxonomy): domain Bacteria; kingdom Bacillati; phylum Actinomycetota; class Actinomycetes; order Micromonosporales; family Micromonosporaceae; genus Hamadaea; species Hamadaea sp. NPDC051192. Next base: position 1,143 of record NZ_JBFBAZ010000204.1, on the reverse strand, counting down.
GCGGGGTGGAACTCGATCTCCTGGAAGAACGGGAGCGTCTGATCCACGCCGCGCAGGGTGCCGTGCTCCACATCAGAGCGGAGGATCCGGAAGCCGAGATCCAGCAACGCCTTGACGACCGTCTCCTGCGCCGGCAGTGGCGTCGTCTCGATCGGGTCCAGGTCGCTGCCGTCGAACGCGCGGGCGACCTCCAACTCCGTACGCAGTCCCAGCTCGACCGTGCTGAGCCGCTGCCCGGCGATCATCGTGAGCGGAGCCTCGTAGGGCACGAGGTACTCGAAGGGAAACTCGCGCTCCTCGCCCGGGGCGAGCCCGAACGATCCGGTCAACGCCTGGCGCGCGAAGAAGACGTCGTCGAAGTGGGTGTCGTCGCCGTCGACGCATACCTTTGTAGACAGTCCGAGGACGACCTTCGAGATGGTGACCGGTCGCGACCCGCCCACCACCTGGACGACGCCGCTGACGTCGCCACCGGGCTGGGTTCGCTTGGCCTGCAACGTCGTGGCGACACTCGGTCCACCGGTGCCGAAGAGCTGGCGCAGCCGGTTCAACACGTTTTGTTCCTCCCCATGAACTTCACGTTCGCGGGCAAGCGTAAGCCACGCCACACCCCGGGTTGAGTCACCTCACCGTCACTTCACGCGCCCGAGTGCAAGCTCTTCTCATGTTCAGCGAACGGGGAGAGACGACGATGGACGACACCGCCGTAACGGTCATGACGAACGACCTCGACGCCGTCGACGAGCGCGGCGTCTCCTCGGACCTGGTCCGGGCTTACCTGAACGCGATCGGCAAGACCAAGCTCCTCACCGCGGAGCAGGAGGTCGAGTTGGCGCGCCGGGTGGAAGCCGGGCTGATGGCCGAGCACCTCCTGGAGGCGGCCCACGAAGCGGGCCACCCTTGCGAGGTCGCGAACGACCTGGCCGTCGTGGTCTCCGAGGGACGTGCCGCGAAGGACCATCTGCTGGAGGCGAACCTCCGGCTCGTGGTCAGCGTCGCGAAGCGGTATACGGGCCGGGGGATGGCGTTCCTGGATCTGATCCAGGAGGGCAACCTGGGTCTGATCCGGGCGGTGGAGAAGTTCGACTACACCAAGGGTTACAAGTTCTCGACGTACGCCACCTGGTGGATCCGGCAGGCGAT
>NZ_JBFBAZ010000203.1:0-10644 GCF_040682475.1 Hamadaea sp. NPDC051192 | reverse complement strand
GTTGATCATGGAGTTTCCAGTGATGACACACCGGCGACACCACAGTTAACTCCATGATCAACGCGTAGGTCCATGATCAACGCGGGGAGCGAGCGGCGAGCGAGCGAGCGGTCAGCGAGCGGGTCAGCGAGCGGCGGCGAGCGGGTCAGCGAGCGTTGTAGAGAGCGAGGTACCGAGCAGCCAGCGCAGGCTCCGGCGAGACCCCGTACGCCGAGAGGAAGACGTCGGCGTACCCGGGCCCCATGTTGTACGGCTGTTCCAAGCTGTTCAGCGCGACGGCCAGGTCGAGCCACCGGTCGGCGACGCAGAGGTCGCCGAGGTCGATGTACCCGGTGACGACGTCGCCGGTGAGGAACGCGTTCGGCAGGACGTAGTCCCCGTGGCAGACGACGAGGTCGGCGTCCGGCGGCAGGTCCGGGAACCAGAACGGGCACTCGTCCACCGGCACGGTGTCGTGGAAGAAGCGCAGTCCTCGGGCGAACGCCGTGACCAGCGCGACCGGGTCCGCCGCCCGCAGCGGATGCACCGAAGCGTCCACTCCGGACAGTTCGGCGGTCATGAGCCAGTCGTGGTCGCCGTCGCTGCCGAACTCCACCACTTCGGGGACCCGGACCCACGGTAGGGCCCAGCGCGTACGCAGGGCTTCGTCGTGCAGCCGCCCCGTCGACGGGGTGAGCTTGACGTATCGGACGGAGTCGTCCGGGCCGGTCAGCCGATACGTCGGCCGTCCGGCCTCCCACTCGTACACCTTCTCGGCGTGCCATTTGGCGTACCGGTCGGCCAGGTCGTGGACCGGCAACGGCTCGCCGAGCCCACGGCGGCTCACGACGCGCGTGCGGACCGGACGCCTGCCGCCAGCTCCACGGTCAGGGCGCGCAGCGAGGCCAGGGTCGGGTCGTCGGCCACCGCCTTCACCAGGGCGCTCCCGACGATCACGCCGTCGGCGTACCGGCCGACCTGCGCGGCCTGCGCCCCGTCGCGTACCCCTAGGCCCACCCCGACCGGCACCGGAGAGTTGGCCGCCTTGACCCGCGCGACCAGCTCGGGAGCCGCGTCCGAGACGGCGTCGCGCGCCCCCGTGACGCCCATGACCGCGGTGGCGTAGACGAACCCACGGCAGTGGGCGACGGTCATCGCGATGCGCTCGTCGGTCGACGAGGGCGAGACCAGGAAGATCCGGTCGAGCTTGTGCTCGTCGGAGGCGGCCAGCCAGTCCTCGGCCTCGTCCGGGATCAGGTCCGGGGTGATCAGGCCCGCGCCGCCCGCCGCGGCCAGGTCGCGCGCGAAGGCGTCGACGCCGTACCGGTCCACGGGGTTCCAGTAGGTCATCACGACCACCGGCACGCCCTTGCCGGTCACGGCCTCGACCGTGGCCAGCACATCTTTGGTACGCACACCGCTCGCGAGCGCTCGCTCGGTGGCCCGCTGGATCACCGGTCCGTCCATGACCGGATCGGAGTAGGGCAGGCCGACCTCGACGAGGTCCACGCCGGAGTCGATCAGGGCGTGGACGGCGTCGATGCCGCCCTGGACGGTCGGGAAGCCCGCCGGCAGGTAGCCGACGAGCGCCGGACGACCCTCAGCCAGGGCCTTGTCGAAGAGGCTCACACCGTCTCCCCGGTGAACAGGCCGAAGTACGCCCCGGCGGTGTGCATGTCCTTGTCGCCGCGTCCGGAGAGGTTGACGACGATCGTGGCGGGCCGGCCCAGCTCGGCCGACAAGGTGGGGGCGATCCGCAACGCACCGGCGAGCGCGTGCGCGCTCTCGATCGCCGGGATGATCCCCTCGGTCCGGCAGAGCAGCGCGAACGCGTCCATCGCCTCGGCGTCGGTCACCGGTTCGTAGGTCGCCCGGCCGGTGTCGTTCAGCCAGGCGTGCTCCGGTCCGACCGCCGGGTAGTCCAGCCCGGCCGAGATCGAGTGCGACTCGATGGTCTGCCCGTCCTCGTCCTGCAGCAGGTACGTCCGGGCGCCATGTAGAACGCCGGTCTCGCCGGCGGTGATGCTCGCCGCGTGCCGCCCCGTCTCGAACCCGTCGCCGCCGGCCTCGAAGCCGTAGAGGCGGACCGACTCGTCCGGGATGAACGCATGGAACGCGCCGATGGCGTTCGAGCCGCCGCCGATGCAGGCGGCGACCGCGTCCGGCAGCCCACCGGTCAGTGCCAGGCACTGCTCCCGGGCCTCGACGCCGATGCCGCTGACGAAGTCACGCACCATCGCGGGGAACGGATGCGGCCCGGCGGCCGTGCCCAGCAGGTAGTGGGTGGAGTCCACATTGGTCACCCAGTCGCGCAGCGCCTCGTTGATGGCGTCCTTGAGCGTCCGCGACCCGTGGGTCACCGGGATGACGGTCGCGCCGAGCATCTTCATCCGCGCCACGTTCAGCGCCTGCCGCTCGGTGTCGACCTCACCCATGTAGACGACGCATTCGAGATCGAGGTACGCCGCCGCGGTGGCGCTCGCGACGCCGTGCTGGCCCGCGCCCGTCTCCGCGATCACCCGCGGCTTGCCCATCCGCTTGGTGAGCAGCGCCTGCCCGAGCACGTTGCGTACCTTGTGCGCGCCGGTGTGGTTGAGGTCCTCCCGCTTGAGCAGGATGCGGGCGCCCGCCTGCTTCGACAGCCGGGTGGCGTCGAACAACAGCGACGGCGTGCCGGCGTACTCGCGGAGCATCCGGTCGAACTCCCCGGTGAACTCCGGGTCGGCCATCGCCTTGCGATAGTGCGCGTCCAGCTCGTCCAGGGCGGCGACCAGCGCCTCCGGCACGAAACGGCCGCCGTACGGGCCGAAGTGCCCCCGCTCATCGGGCTGCATCTCTACTTACCCCCATCCCGTTGATCATGGAGTTAACTGTGGTTTCAACGGCGCGTCGACACCGGAAACTCCATGATCAACGCAGGTCTGCCGGTTAGCGGGCGGGGCGCGGCGTCGCCGGGTGGTTACCGGCGTTGACCAGTTCGGCCACCGCTTCCCGCGGGCTCTTCTGCGTGACGAGACCCTCTCCGACGAGGACGGCATCGGCGCCGGCGCTCGCGTATCGGATCAGGTCCAGCGGGCCGCGTACGCCCGACTCGGCGATCTTGACGACGTGATTCGGCAGGCCGGGCGCGATCCGCTCGAACACCGAACGGTCGACCTCCAGCGTACGCAGGTCCCGGGCGTTGACACCGATGACGCGGGCCCCGCCTTCGAGCGCGAGGTCGGCCTCCTCCTCGGTGTGCACCTCCACGAGGGCGGTCATCCCGAGGGACTCGATCCGCTCCAGCAGCCCGACCAGCACCTTCTGGTCCAGCGCGGCCACGATCAGCAGGACGAGGTCGGCGCCGAACGCCCGCGCCTCGTGCACCTGGTACGTGGAGACGATGAAGTCCTTGCGCAGCACCGGGATGTCGATCGTGGCCCGGACGGCCGCCAAGTCGTCCAGCGAACCACCGAACCAGCGGCCCTCGGTGAGCACGCTGACACAGCGTGCGCCGCCCGCGGCGTACTCGCCGGCCAGCTCGGCCGGGTCGGGGATCTCAGCGAGCGCTCCCTTGGACGGCGACGACCGCTTCACCTCCGCGATGACGCCCACGCCGGGTCGGCGGAGTGCGGCGTACGCGTCGAGCGGCGCCCGTGCCGCTTCCGCCCGCCGCCGGATCTCCTCCAGCGGAACCTCATGCTGACGTGCCTCGACGTCCTCCCGGACGCCGGCGATGATCTCGTCGAGAACGCTCCCCGTCACCTGCGTTTTCCCATCTCCAGGTGCCATGGGTGGATGCTAGGCGGCGAGATGTCGGCCTCGGACTCGGGGGTATGGCGCGCACCACCGAATGGAATGGTGCATAATGCCGGGCCGCCCCCGTGACGGCCCGGCGAGAACTCCCAGCTCAACTCTGTCGCAGGGCTGGCATCGGGATCGGGATCGCATAGAAGGTCGCCCCCGCGCCCATCCCTCCCTCACACGTGTTCGGCGGCTGAGTCGTGACGCCCCGCGTCGATGGCTTCTCGGCGGCCCAGAACATGTACCCGAGGAGACCGGCGGTCGTTCCGGCCCCCTTCGGGGCGGCCGTGGTCAGCCACGAGCCGGTGCTGTTCTGCAGCGAGCCGGCGAAGTTGGTGCACTCCGGGCGGACCTTGCTCCCCTCGGCGACGTAGAGACCGCCGGTGAACTTCGCCGGAGCCAGCGGGAGCACCGGCGGCGAATAGGTCGGCTTGCCGTCGAGGTGCTCCTGCCAGTTGGCGATCGCGCTGGAGGTCGACGGCTGACGGGCCGGCACCATCGCGTTGGCCCAGTCGAGCACCGGGGTGTCGGTACGCAGCCAGTCGGCGGTCGCCTTGCGGTTGAGGTCGATCAGCCAGCGGTCCCCGGCGGCCGTGTCGATGGTCAGCCGGGCGGTCGGATCGGTCCCGGCCGCGTTGTACGGGTGCACCGCCCGGTACGCCGTGATGAAGTTCTGCAGCTGGGCGAGGTTCGGGTTGGAGTTCTGCTCGTAGTCGATCTCGATGCCGACGCCGAGCTGGGTAGCCACCGCCGCCGCCCGCTGCCCGAGCAGCGTCCCGTTCTCGGCCAGCGCCGCGTCCCATTCGTCGGTGTAGGTGATCCCGCCGATGGACAGCATCACGCGTACGCCGCGCGAGGTGAAGTAGTTGACGATCTCCGGCGTCATCCCCCGGGGTACGCCGTTCAGCGTGGCCGTGTCGGTCGTCTGATGCAGGAGCTTGAGCGGCTCGACGAAGCTCAGGACCACCAGGTTGACGCTGGGCCGCCCGTCACCCCGGTCGATCAGCCAATGGTTCTTCGAATCGAACTCGGCGACCGTGCGGACGGTGCCCCAGATACAGGCGTCGTCGCTGCAGTGCCAAGCCCCGTAGATCTGCGGCGGGGTGCCGGCCGCCTGAGCCGGGACCGGCGCGGCCAGCATCCCCACGGCTACCGCGAGGACGAATGCGAGCAACCTTCTCATGGAAAGAAACTTAACTACTTGACTACGACAGCGGCGCTCGGCCGATCGAGCGAGCCACTTGTCACGACGGTGACACGAATCGGAAATCCGCAGCGTAGAAGGTATGTCCCAGAACACTTGAGACGCCCGGCACGTTGAGATGCGTTCATGGCCTCGGGTGACCAGAATGGTCGACGGGCATTCGTCAGGAGGCGGTCGTCATGTCCACAATCGCACCCGAACGGGACATCACCGCGGTTCCGCGCGCCGTCATCACGTTCAGCGCCCGGCTGCTGGGCCAGCTTCAGCGCGCGCTGACCGACGAGAAGGTAGTCGCCACCGCACAGAGCAACGCCTGGGACGCCGTGTGCGCCGACCGGGCGCGCGCGGCCGAACGGGCCGACCTGCGCGCCCGCCTCCGCCGCCCGTAGCCCCCGCGCCGCAGCTCCCCGCTACGCCGCGCCCCCGCCACGCCGCCGCGCCCCCGCTACGCCGCGCCACCGCGCCGCTACGCCGCCCGCCCGACGCGCCGTTGATCATGGAGTTTCCGGTGTCGACACACCGCCGAGACCACAGTTAACTCCATGATCAACGCGGAAAAGGGCGGGCCAACGCGGAAAAGGGCGGCGAACGCGGAGGGCGGAAAAGGGCGGAGGGCGGAAAAGGGCGGAGGGCGGACGGGAAGGGCGGGAGAAGGGGAAGGTGCGGGTCAGGGGGCGGTGGGGTCTTCGCCTCGGTCTACCGCGTCCCACAGTTCCTTCGACGACTCCGGCTTCGACGGCTCACCTGAGGACGGCGGTGCCGTGGACGATCGGCCCGATGGCCGGATGCGTGGCCACAGGAGCAGGGCCAACGCACCGGCGAACACCGCCAGCGCCACTGGGCGTACCCATGAGGCGATCTTGTCCCCGGCGAGCCAGATGACGCCCGCGGCCACGACCACGACGAGCAGTACGCGGTTCTTCATCGCGCGGCCCGCAGGGTCTGCGCGGCGGCGATGGCCGACAGGACCGCCATCGCCTTGTTGCGGGTTTCCTGTTCCTCGGCGGCGGGGTCCGAGTCGGCGACGATGCCCGCCCCGGCCTGGACGTACGCCCGCTGCTCCCGGATGAGCGCGGTGCGGATGGCGATGGCCATGTCGAGGTCGCCGCCGAAGCCGAAGTAGCCGACCGTGCCGCCGTACAGGCCGCGCCGCGTCGGTTCGAGGTCTTCGATGATCTCCATCGCACGGACCTTCGGCGCGCCGGACAGCGTGCCGGCCGGGAAGGTCGCGCACAGCGCGTCGAAAGCCGACTGTTCGGGGCGCAGTTCGCCGGTGACCGTCGAGACGATGTGCATGACGTGACTGTAGAACTCGATCGTGGCGAACTCCGGCACCTCGACCGTGCCCGGTCGGCAGACCCGGCCCAGGTCGTTGCGCCCGAGGTCGACGAGCATGACGTGCTCGGACCGCTCCTTGGGGTCGGCGATCAGCTCGTTCGCCAGCCGCGCGTCGTCCTCGGCGGACACGCCCCGGGGCCGGGTGCCCGCGATGGGGTGCAGCATCGCCTTGCCGGTCGCGGTGACCTTCAAGTGCGCCTCCGGGGACGACCCGACGATGTCGAAGCCGTCGTACCGCAGCAGGTACATGTAGGGGCTCGGGTTCGTCGTCCGCAACACCCGGTAGACGTCCAGCGCGTCGGCCTCGCACTCGGCCTCGAACCGCTGCGCCACCACGATCTGGAAGCAGTCGCCCGCGCGGATCGCCTCCTTGGCGGCCTCGACCGCCTTCGGGAACTCACCGTCGGGCGTACGGCTGCGCAACGCGGGCGCGCCCACGCCGCGCACGGTCGAGACCAGGGGTGGTGTCGGCCGCGACAAAGCCGTCGTCATCGCGTCCAGCCGGCCCACCGCCATGTGGTACGCCGCCCGCACATCCGCTTCAGTGCCGTCCGCGGGGAGAACCGCGTTCGCGATGAGAATCGCGGCTCCGGCGTAATGGTCGAGCACCACCAGGTCGGTCGCGAGCATCAGGCCCAGCTCGGGCAGGTGCAGGTCGTCCTCGGCGAGGCTGGGCAGCCGTTCGAGCCGCCGGACGAAGTCGTAGCCGAGGTAGCCGACGAGCCCACCGGTCAACGGCGGGAGATCGTCGTCGAGGTGATCGTGGCCCAACGCGGCCAGGGTGGCCCGCAGGACGTCGAGCGGATCGCCTTCGCTGGGCAGGTCGGCCGGGGGCGTACCGAGCCAGACGGCTTCGCCGTCCCGTTCGGTGAGCGTGGCCAGCGAGCGTACGCCGATGAAGCTGTAGCGCGACCAGGCCGCACCGGCGGCGGGCTCGGCCGATTCGAGCAGGAAGGTGCCGGGGCCGCCGCCGAGCTTCTGGTAGACGCCGACAGGGGTCTCGCCGTCGGCGAGCAGCCGCCGGGCGACGGGGAGCACCCGTCTTCCCTGCGCCCGCTTCTCGAAGTCGTCGAGATCCGGGGTAACGGCACCAGACAGCATCAGGCCCCCAACGGCAGTTCGGTGAAGAAACACGTCGGCGCACCGGTGTGGCAGGCCGCTCCGACCTGCTCGACGTCGAGCAGCAGCGCGTCGCCGTCGCAGTCGAGCCGGACGGCCTTGACGTGCTGCACGTGCCCGGAGGTCTCCCCCTTGACCCAGTACGCCTGGCGGCTGCGCGACCAATAGGTGGCACGGCCGGTCCGGAGCGTACGCGCCAACGCCTCGTCGTCCATCCAGGCCAGCATCAGCACCTCACCGGTGTCGTGCCGCCGGGCGATCGCGGCGACCAGCCCGTGCTCGTCGCGTTTGAGCTGCTGGGCGATGGCTGGGTCGAGGGTCGAGTCGGGCATCCCACGATTCTCCCGCGCCGTGTCGGCAACCCGAAACAGGGGTTCACTTGACCACTCTCCGGAACTCATCTAGCGTTGAATTCAACGGACAATGAAATCTGGGAGGAACGATGATCGAGGTCAAAGACCTGGTGGTGGACCGCGGCAAACTGCGGGTGCTCGACGGCTTCAGCTGCTCGGTCCCCACCGGCAGCATCACCGGGCTGCTCGGCCCGAGCGGCTCCGGGAAGACCACGCTGATGCGGGCCGTCGTCGGCGTGCAGCTCGTGCGGAGCGGCACGGTGACCGTGCTCGGCCAGCCCGCCGGGTCGGCCACGCTCCGGCACAAGATCGGCTACCTCACCCAGGCCCCCAGCGTGTACGCCGACCTGACCGTCCGGGAGAACGCGCGGTACTTCGCCGCCCTGCATGGGCTCGACAGCGCGCACGCCGATCAGGTGGTCGTCGACGTCGGTCTGGGCGGCGCGGCGACCCAGCTCGTCGGCGACCTCTCCGGCGGCCAGCGCAGCCGCGCCTCCCTGGCGTGCGCGCTGGTCGGCAAGCCGGAGATCCTGGTGCTCGACGAGCCCACGGTCGGGCAGGACCCGGTGCTGCGGGACGAACTGTGGGCCCGTTTCCGGCAACTCGCCGTAGACGGCGCCACCGTGCTGGTCTCCAGCCACGTGATGGACGAGGCCAACCGGTGCGACCGCCTGCTGCTGATCCGGCGGGGCGAGCTGATCGCCGACGACACCCCGGCGGCGGTCAAGGCATCCGCCGGCACCGAGGACCTCGACCAGGCGTTCCTGACGCTCATCCGCCGCCACGGCGACGCGCTGGAGCAGGGCGGTCTACCGGCAGGAGAAGAGCGATGACGCTGCTGCACACCACCGCTCGGATCCTCCGCCAACTGCGCCACGACAAGCGCACGATCGGTCTGCTCGTCGTGGTTCCGACGCTGCTGCTCACGTTGCTGTACTTCATGTACGACAACCAGGAGATGGTCTTCGACCGGGTGGCGCTGATCATGCTGGGGCTGTTCCCCTTCATCATCATGTTCCTGGTCACCAGCATCGCGATGCTCCGGGAACGGACCACCGGGACGTTGGAACGGCTCCTGACGACCCCGCTGCGCCGAACGGACCTGCTGTTCGGCTACGGGATCGCGTTCGGCGTCGCCGCCGCGATCCAGGCGACGATCGCCAGCGCGTTGGCGTACTGGCTGCTCGATCTCGACACTGCGGGCAGCCCGGCGCTGGTCATCCTCATCGCGGTCACCAACGCCGTCCTCGGCGTGGCGCTCGGCCTGCTGGCCAGTGCGTTCGCCCAGACGGAGTTCCAAGCCGTCCAGTTCATGCCGGTCGTCGCCCTGCCCCAGATCCTCCTGTGTGGACTGTTCGTCCCGCGGGATCAGATGGCGGGCTGGCTTCAGGCGATCAGCGACGTCATGCCGTTGACGTACGCCGTCGAAGCGCTCCAAGAGGTGGGCGCGAACGTGGATGCCACCTCGACGATGTGGCGTGACCTCGGCGTCGTCGCCGGAGTCGTGGTGCTGGCCCTCGTGCTCGCCTCGATGACCCTGCGACGGCGTACGCCCTGACCGGATCGGCCGCGCGGCCTCCCGGCGGGTGGTCGCGCGGCCCGGCTTAAGGTGGATCATCGTGATGGCGAAGAGGACGGGCCGCCGCCCGGGCAGCCCGGACACGCGAGAGGCGATTCTCGCGTCGGCGCGACAGGCGTTCGCCGAACGCGGCTTCGACGGCGCGACCGTACGCCAGATCGCCGCCGGAGCCGAAGTCGATCCGGCGCTGGTGCACCACTACTTCGGCTCCAAGGAACAGCTGTTCCTCGACACCATGAAAGTCCCCATCGACCCGCGTACGCTCATCGACGGAATCACGACGGCGGGAGTCGACCACGTCGGCGAGACGCTGATCCGGGCCTTCCTGCGGGTATGGGACTCCCCCGCCGGCGGCATCGGAGTAGCGCTGATCCGTTCCGGAGTGACCAACGAGATGGGCGCGCGCCTCCTCCGGGAATTCCTCCAGACGCAGATCCTGCGACGAGTCGTCAAACAGCTCGACCTCGACCCGGCCGAAGCGCCGATCCGGGCCGCCCTGATCGCCTCGCAACTCGCGGGGCTGGCGATGATGCGTTACATCATCAAGCTCGAACCCCTCGCGAGTGCGGCGGTCGACGACCTGGTTGCGATGTTCGCCCCCACGATCCAGCGGTACGCCACGGGCCCGCTCCCCGCTCCCCGCTAGCGCTCGCTTCGCTCCCGCTCGCTCCGCTCCCCGCTCGCTCCGCTCTCTTGCTCCGCGCTACGTCTCCCCCACTGCGTCTCCCTCGCGTTGCGTCTCCCCCCGCGCCGCGTCGCGCCCTACGCCGCGTCGCGCCCTACGCCGCGTTGCGTCCTCCCCGCGTTGCGTCTCCCCCGCGTCGCGTCTCCCCCCGCGTCGCGTCTCCCCCCGCGTCGCGTCTCCCCCGCACTGCGTCTTGCTCCGCGCCGCGCCCTTTCACGCGCGCTCTACTCCACGACGCGCCCGCTAGGAGTCCGCCGCCCGCTTCGCGCTGCCGGCGACGCTTCGCCTTTCACCGCGCTGCATGCCACCCGCGCCGCGCTGGCGACCGAACCTTCACCGCGCCAACGGTGGGCCTGGGTGATCTCCGGAACGCCAACTACCTGATCTTGAGCGTGATACGTGCGTCACCGTCCGGAGATCACACCGCAACGCGCGAGCACCGCCCGCCACGCGCGAGCACCGCCCGCGACTCGCGGGCACAGGCCCCGACCCGTGAGCACGGCCTGCGACGCGCGAGCACCGCCCGCCACTCGCCAGCACCGCCCGCGACTCGCGGGCACGGGCCCCGACCCGTGAGCACGGCCTGCGACGCGCGGGGGATCGG
>NZ_JBFBAZ010000202.1:0-10727 GCF_040682475.1 Hamadaea sp. NPDC051192 | reverse complement strand
GCGACCCTGGTCTCCGACCTCACCGCCACACGATGATCAACAAGTACGGCGGTGAGGCGAACACACCTCACAGCCAATTACGCATCAGGTCGTAACTCCATGATCAACGGAAAAGGGTGGGGTGGGGGTGTCGAAAGGGGGGAGGGGTGTTCGTGTAGGGGGTAGGAAGAATCACGAAGGGGTGATCGAACATGCCGGAGTACCTGCTCAGCATCTACCAGCCCGACGGGGAGGCGCCGCCGCCGGAGGTGCTCGACCCGATCATGGAGAACCTCGCGACGCTGAACGACGAGATGCGGCGTACGGGTGTCTGGGTGTTCGCGATGGGTCTGCATCCGGCGAGCTCCGCCACCGTGGTGCGGCCGCGGGAGAACCTGATCACCGACGGCCCGTACGCCGAGGGCAAGGAGCACGTCGGCGGGTTCACCGTCATCCGGGCCGCCGATCTGGACGAGGCGCTGAGCTGGGGCCGGCGGATGGCGGCGGTGCTGACGTTGCCGGTCGAGGTCCGGCCGATCGCGTTCGAAGAGAAGTAGTGGCCGACGTCGAGGCGGTCTTCCGGGCGGAGTACGGCCGCGCGGTCGCCGTCCTCGTCCGGGCGTTCGGCGACATCGACCTGGCCGAGGAGGCCGTGCAGGACGCCTTCGCCGAGGCCGTGCGGCGCTGGCCGGAGACGGGTACGCCACCCAGCCCGGCCGGCTGGATCATCACCACCGCCCGCAACCGCGCGATCGACCGCGTACGCCGGGAGGCTCAACGCGACGCGAAGCACACCGAGGCGGCGCTGCTGCGCGCCGATTCCGGGACGGAGCACGAGTGGGGAGAGGGGAGTCCGGTGGACGACGACCGCCTGCGCCTGATCTTCACGTGCTGCCATCCGGCGCTCGCCGAACCGGCGCAGGTCGCGTTGACGCTGAAGCTGCTCGGCGGGCTCACCACGGCCGAGATCGCGACCGCGTTCCTCGTCCCGGAGCCGACGATGGCGCAACGCCTCGTGCGGGCCAAGGGCAAGATCCGCGACGCGCACATCCCGTACCGGGTGCCAGGGGACGCCGAGTTGCCCGATCGGCTGCGGTCGGTGCTCGCCGTCGTCTATCTCATCTACACCGAGGGCCACCTCGGCCGGGCCGAGCTGAGCGCCGAGGCGATCCGGCTCGGGCGGCTGCTCGCCGAGCTGATGCCGGACGAGCCGGAGGTGCTGGGGCTGCTGGCGTTGATGCTGCTCACCGAGGCGCGCCGGCCCGCCCGCGCCGATCGGCTCGTGCCACTGCCCGACCAGGACCGTCGGCTGTGGAACGCCGAGCTGATCGAGGAAGGACAGGACCTCGTCCGGCGTTGCCTGCGGCGCGATCAGCCGGGTGCGTACCAGATCCAGGCGGCGATCAACGCCGTCCACAGTGACGCGCGTACGGCGGGCCAGACCGACTGGTCGCAGATCGTCCAGCTCTACGATCAGCTCCTGATCGTCGCGCCCAGCCCCATCGCCGAGCTGCATCGGGCGGTCGCGGTCGCCGAGACCGACGGCCCGCGCGTCGCACTGTCCATCATCGACTCGCTGCCGCTGTCCGGTCATTACCTCTGGTACGCCGTCCGTGCCGATCTGCTGCGAAGGCTCGATCAGAAGCGGGCCGCCCTCTCGGCGTACGACATGGCCTTGAGCCTGGTGACGCAGCCGACCGAGCGGGCCTTCCTGAGCGCGAGACGCGCGGAGGTCGCCGCTTCCGGAGCGAATTCGCAGTGAATCTATGGCGGTGATCTCCACACTGCCGCCATGACTGACACGAGCACATTGCGCCGGCTGGTCTGGCTGTTCCCGGATCGCGAGTCGACCCGGATGAGCGGCAAGTGGGGCGCGGCGTTCTGGGACGCCTACGTCGACGTGGCCAAGAGCATGGACCTGTCCTGGGATCGGGTGGCGCCGGAGGCGGTGACCGTCGACGCGCTGGACCCGATGGCCGCGAAGTTCTACATCGACGGTGAGCGGGTGACCCCTGAGGACACTTTGTTCATCTCGTCCATCTATTCGCTGCCCTATCAGTCCGCCGACGTCTTCACCCAGTTCACCCTGTACGCCGTCCTCGAGCAGGGCGGCTTCTACCTGCCGCATCCGCCGAACCTGGCGGCGGTCTGCAACGACAAGATGGCGACGATCCTGATGCTCAAGGACTCGCCCGTGCCGCCGATCCCGACCGTCCGCATCGGATCGGGCCGTGACCTCGTCTACGACGAGTACGAAGTGGTCACCGAGAATCTGCCGTACCCGGCGATCGCCAAGCCGTCGGGCTGGGCGACGTCGCGCGGCATCAACATCGCGCGCGACTCCCACGACGTACGCGGACTGCTCAGCCTCGCCCAGGGCGGCGACACGGTGCTGGTCTTCCAGCCGTTCCTGGGCCACGGGACGACCGACTACCGGCTGCACCTGGTGGACGGCAAGGTGGCCGCCGTCCTGGTACGCCAGCCGGGGCCGGGCGCGCCCTATCCACAGTTCAGCACCGGCGCGAAGCTGTCCTACATCGACACTCCGCCGGAGCTGGAGGAGGCGGTGGCCTACTTCGCCGAGAAGTTCCCGGTGCCGTACCTGTGCATCGACTTCCTCCACGACGGCGAGAAGTTCTGGCTCTCCGAGATCGAGTTCGACGGCGCCATCATGTGCCCCGGACCGGAGTACGTGCAGATGCAGCGGGACACGATCCAGGCCCGGTTCGAGGCCTACCGCTCCGCCCACACCCGATTCCTCGCGCAGGGGCGGTCATGACGCTCGGGCGGCAGTTCAACCTGCTGTGGGCCGGGCAGACGGTCAGCAACGTCGGCGACAAGATCACCCTGTTCGTGGTGCCGACGGTGATGATCCTGCTGCTGCACGCCTCGGCGTTCCAGGTGGGCCTGGTCGGGATGGCGCAGTACCTCGCCATCCCGCTGCTCAGCCTGGTCGCGGGGATGCTGGTCGACCGGTGGAATCTGCGGGCCACCCTTGTCGCCTGCGACCTGATCCGGCTGATCGTCGTGCTCTCGCTGCCGGTGGCGTACTGGCTCGACGTGCTGTCGATCCCGCTGGTGTTCGCCGCCGTCGCCGTGCTCAACGCGACCTCGGTCTTCTTCAACATCGGCTACACCGCGACGATCGCGTCGATCGTGCCGGGCGACGGGCGGGTCAAGGCGTACGCGAACCTGGAGACCAGCCGGACGGCGTCCGAAGTGGTCGGACCGGCCATCGCCGGGGTGCTCTACCAACTCCTGGGCGTGGCGTCGCTGGTCATCGACGCGGCCACCTATCTGGTGTCGGCCGGGGCGATCCGGACCATGCAGCCCTACGGTTCGGCCGTCGAGCGCAAGGAGTCGATGTGGACCCGGCTCAAGCAAGGCGTCCGGCTGAACTGGCATGATCCGGTGCTGCGCCGGACGGTCCAGGGCACCCTGCTGGCCAATATCGGCGGGCCGATCTACGTCACCGTGATGCCGATGTTCGCGTACCGGGGACTGGGGTTGTCGGTCGGCGCCATGGGAGCGGCGATGTCGGTCGCCGCCGTCGGCGCGGTCGTCGGGACCTTCTTCGCCCAGCGGATCAGCCGCCGGATCGGGGCGGCCCGGGTAATGCCGTGGTCGATCTTCCTGCACTCGCTCGTCGGGCTCGGCATCCTCGCCGCACCCCTCTTGCCGGGCGCGATCGTCATCGGCGCGACGCTGGCGGCGTACGGGTTCTTCATGGTCTGGTACAACGTCAGCACCGCCGCCGTCCGGCAGGCCCGCGTACCGGTCTCGGACCAGGCCGTCTCGCACGCCGCCTTCCGCACGATCACCTGGGGCATCATCCCGGTGAGCGTGTTCGTCGGCGGCGTTCTCGTCGACCTGCTCGACGACGGATTCGGCATCCTCGCCGCCACGAAGATCACCATGGTCTTCGGCACGCTCATCGGCACCTTCTTCGCGGCGGTTCCGCTGTGGGCGGTGCATCGCCTGGTCACGGCGGCTGCCGCCGCGGACACCGATGAGCCCACCGTTGGAGTACAGGAGAAGGTGAAGGCGGCATGATCGTGCTCGTCACCGGCTGCTCGACCGGGATCGGCCTGCACACCGCCGTGGCGGCGGCGCAGGCGGGCTGGACCGTGGTGGCCACGATGCGTGACCTCTCGCGTCAGGACGCGCTGCTCGACGCGGCGTCGACGGCCGGCGTCGAGGTGGACGTCCGGCGGCTCGACGTCACCTCGTGGGAGTCCATTCAGGACTGCGTGGCCGCCGTGGTGGACAAGTACGGGCGGCTCGACGCGGTGGTCAACAACGCGGGCGTCGGGAACACCGTGCCGACCATCGAGATGGCGTCGCTGGACGCGTACCGGGCGAACATCGAGGTCAACTTCTTCGGCGTGGTCGCGGTGACGAAGGCCGCGCTGCCGCACCTGCGGGCCAGCCGGGGCCGCGTCGTGACCCTCGGCAGCACCCGCGGGCTCATCGGGCAGCCGTTCAACGAGGCGTACTCGGCGGCCAAGTTCGCCGTCGAGGGCTTCCTCGAGAGCCTCGCCCCGACCGCGGCTGGGATGGGTGTCACCGTCACGATCGTGGAGCCCGGACCGGTGCTGGAGACCGCGTTCGGGGCGAACACCGGCATCACCCGGGACTCGCTCATCGCCGACTGCGGGCCCTACACGGACGTGCTCGTCCCGTACCTCGATTGGGTGGCGAGCGGCGGGTATCCGGGCGCGCAGACCGCGCGCGAGGTCGCCGAGGTGGTCGTCGAGTCGCTGTCCGATCCGCGACCCCCGCTGCGCGTCCTCACCAGCACTTGGGCCAAGGAGTACGCGAGCCGCAAGCTGGCCGACGTGGACGGATCGGCCGTGCAGACGGCGGCCCGATCATGGCTCGGTCTGTCCTGACCGGGCCATCGGATGCGCTGCCGAGCTGGCGGCCGGTGCCTAGGATTCGCGGCATGATGCGTGCTCGCGTACTGGTGATCCTGGTGCTGGCCGCCACCGCGGTGGCGGGCTGTTCGCTGCCGTTCAGCGACAAGACGAAGACCCAGGTCACCCTGTCGGTGAGCGGCGACGCCGACCACTCGACGGTGGAGACGATCCTGCGCAACCGGGTCACCGGGGCGGGGATGCCGAAGCCGGGGTTCGCCTGGAAGGCGGAGGGGCTGGTCATGACCGTCCCCGGTGATCGGCATGAGGTGGACTTCGCCCAGCTCGCCGCACCGGGCGTACTGGAGTTCCGCAAGGTCGTCGTCCGGACGCCGGCCAGCCAGGACTGCGGCAAGCAGCCGAAGGCCAGCCCGCCCGGCGAGTCGATGATCGCATGCGACGCCGACGGCGTGGGGTACGGCCTCGACGTCGCGAAGGTCGTCCACTCTGACGTGGCCTCGGCGACCTATGAACGGGACCAGGCCGGGCAGCAGACCGTTCTGATCAAGTTCACCGGCAGCGGCCAGACCAAGTTCACCGACCTCAGCCGCGAGGCGGTCGGGAACTCGGGTTGGCCGGCGTGCGCGCAGGACGCCCTCGGCGGCAGCGGCAACTGCCTGGTCGCGATCGTGCTGGACAACAAGGTGATCTCCGCGCCCGAGATCATGTCGGTGCTGACCGGCGACGCGATGATCAGCGGCTCCTTCACCGAGGCGGAGGCCAAACGGCTGGCCTCGGTCATCGGCGCGCCCCAGCTGCCGGTCGAGCTGACCGTCGCCGGCGTCACCGTCACGCACTGACGCGGGCGGTTTCGCCGGAGGGCTGCGGCTCGGTTGCCACTTCCCGGCCTGCGTCGGGGGTGGACTCGCGGCGGCGGTTGGCCGCCCGGCGGACGTAGAGGAGGGCGGCCAGCGCCACGAGCAGGGGCCAGGCGAGGTAGAGCCCGGTCGTCAGGCTGAGGCCGAGGACGGTCGCCAACGCGACGACGGCCGTCCACCAGACGCCCGTACGCCGCGGCAGCAGCCGGAGTGCCGCCGCCGCGCCGACGGCGTACACGGCGACGAAGCAGCCCGTGGTCGCGAGCACCAGCGGGGCCGTGCCGACGCCGGTCGCGGCGACGATGCCGAAGCCACCGAGCCCGAGTGCGATCGTCACGAACAGGCTGCGGCGGGGCACCTCGCCCGACTGACTGCCCCGGGCCAGCCATGCCGGGAGCGCCCCGTCACGGCCGAGCGCGGCGCCGAGCTTCGCCGATCCGGCGGTGTAGGTGTTCATGACGCCGAGGGTCAGCAACACCGCGACGACGGCCGCCGCGGCCTTGGCCGGTCCGCCGAACCCGACTTCCAGCAGCTCGGACAGGGGAGCCTCGTTCGCGCCCGCCGCCGCGCCCAGGACCAGCACCACGGTCGCGGCGATCAGGAGGTAGACGCCGCCGACGATGACGATCGCGGCCGCTGTCGCGCGGGGGAGTGCCCGCGCCGGGTTGCGGAACTCGGCCGCCAGGTGCGTCACCGCCTCCCAGCCCGCGAAACTCCAGACGAGCAGGGCGGCCGCGGGGAACACGGCGAACCAGCCGTGCGGCGCGAACGGCGTCAGGTTGCTCAGCTTGGCGTGCGGCAGCGCGGCGATGGCCGTCACGAGCAGCAGGGTCAGCAGCACCCCGGCGAGGATCAGCTGCATCCGGCCGGAGACGCGTACGCCGAAGTAGTTGGCCAGGCCGACGGCGGCGAACAGGCCGACGGCGGTGGCGTACACGGTGACCCGGCCACCGCCGAAGGCGGCTTCGACGTAGCCGCCGGTGAACAGGGCGGCGGCGGGCGCGCCGGCCGGGGTGGCGGCGTAGAACCACCAGCCGACGAGAGCGGCTGCCCGGGGGCCGAACGCGCGGCGGGCGTACGTGGAGACTCCGCCGCTGTCGGGATGACGCGCGCCGAGTGCGGCGAACGTGGCGGCCAGCGGAATCGATGCCAGCACGAGGCCGAGCCAGGCCAGCAGCGACGCGGGCCCGGCGACCCGGGCGGCGAGGGCGGGCAGGGCGATGACGCCGGTGCCGAGCACGGCGCCGACGTAGAGGGCGATTCCCTGGACGGTGGACAGGTGGCCGGTCGGGGTCGCCGCCGGGGCCGCCTTGGTTTCGGTGAGCGTCACCCGCACAGCCTCGCGCTCGCTGGTCAGGCCGGACCAGTGACAGGAATGCCATAGTGCGATAGATTTCTGCCATGGGCAAACCGCACGTCGTCGCGGTGGCCGTCACCGACCACGCGCCGATCTTCGAACTGGCCATCCTCTGCGAGGTCTTCGGCATCGCCCGGCCCGACCTGGCCGACCCCTGGTACGACTTCCGGCTGTGCGCGGCGCATCCAGGGCCGATCCGAACCGCACAGGGCCTGATCGTGCAGACGCCCTACGGGCTGGACGACCTGGTCGCGGCCGACACCGTGATCGCCGCCGCGATGCACCGGCCGTTCCAGGTGACGCCGCCGCCGTCGCTGGTGAGCGCCCTGCAGGAGGCGTACGCACGGGGCGCCCGGCTGGCGGGGATCTGCAGCGGGGCGTACGCGCTGGCCGAGGCGGGCCTGCTCGACGACCGCCCGGCGACCACGCACTGGATGTACGCCGAGGAGTTCGGCGTCCGGTATCCGGCGGTGAAACTCGACCCGGACGTGCTCTACGTCGACGACGGCCAGATCCTGACCTCGGCGGGCACCGGGGCCGGCATCGACCTCTGCCTGCACATGGTCGCCACCGACTTCGGGGCCACGGTGGCGAACACGGTGGCCCGCCGGATGGTCGTGCCGCCGCATCGGGACGGCGGTCAGGCGCAATACGTCCAGGCGACGCGCTCGGTGCCGCCGGGGGAGGCGAGCCTCGGGCCGGTGCTGGACTGGGCCCGGGAACACCTCGCCGACCCGCTGACCGTGGCCGACCTGGCCGAACGCGCCCGGCTCGGGCAGCGTACGTTCGTGCGGCGGTTCGCCGAGACGACCGGCACCAGCCCGTTGCGCTGGCTCACCATCGAACGCGTACGCCTCGCCCAGCAGCTGCTGGAGACGACGGACCAGCCCGTCGAACGGATCGCCGGCGCGGTCGGCTTCGGCACGGCGGCCAACCTGCGCCAGCACTTCAGCCGGGCGACCAGCGTCTCGCCGCAGACCTATCGCAAGGTCTTCCGCAGCCGCGTCTGACCATCGCGCCGGCAATGCTGGTTCGGCCGGCATCTCGCCGCGCGAAAGGCCCATGGCCGGGCATGATGATCAGTGCTTGTGCACCGTCTCCGACGCGGGCAGCCGGGGCGTCGCCTCCGGCTCCGTCTCGTCCGCCGGTACGCCGACCCGCACGGCGAGGTACGGCCAGCCGAGGTAGGACAGCGTCCGGCGCAGGATCTGGCGGCCCGCCGGAACCTCGACCGGTTCGCTGATCGGCATGATCCCGAGGCCGAGGCGGACGGCGGTCAGCCACAGCGCCGACAGTGCCTCGCCACCGCGCAGCCAGCCGAGCGGATTGTCCTCGTCGCCGTAGAGCAACCCGTAGGACGCCGACTTGTCGTGGTTGTCGCCGATCTGGAGGCTCCCCGAACCGGAGAACTCCCGGCTCGGGACGTTGGTCTGCGGCGGCCGGGAGGGGATGACCTCGTCGGGGAGGCCGAGTTCGCGGCGCTCACCACCGGTCCACTCGGACAGCTCGTTCTGGATCGTCGGGTCGGCGGCGTCGATCTCCGCCGCGTGGGCGGTCGCGCTCGCCAGGTCGTCGACCTGTTCGACGTGCAGCAGCTGGAGCCGGGCGCCCTCGGCGTACGCCGCCGCGGCGAGGGCCTGCAGGGCGTCGGAGGGCACCGGGCGGTTCGCGACCGGCCGCCGGTCGGTATGCCGATGCCCGATCGTGCGAAGCAGCTGCTCGGCCTCGGCCGTGATCGGGATCGCGCCCGCCAGCCGGATGCGGGCCAGCAGGTCGCCGTCGCCGTCGGGGAAGCGGTCGACCTCGGCCTGCCAGCCCCAGCCGGCCAACGCCAGCCGGGCGTGGTGCAGGGAGGTGCCGCAGCTGATCGTCAGCATGCGGCCTTCCGGATCGGTCGCGGTGAGCTGGCGAGAGCGTTCGGCGTACAGCTCCAGGCGGTCGCCGTCGACCTCCCAGCGCCACGGCTGGGAATTGTGGATCGAGGGCGCGGCCGAGGCGGTCTCGGCGGCATGGGCCAGGATGTCGGGAACGGGCGCGTCGGTGTTCGTGTTGGCGGCCATGGGGTGATTGTTTCCCGGATCGGCGCGGACCACGCGTCGTTTGCGGGCAATCGGAGACCGCGCCCGGTGGCGGAGAAGATTCCGGACAGGCCGATCGGCCGGCATCTCAGGCGCTCACCCCCATAAGCGCCGAGGCCGACCGATCGGTCTTGACGAGCGGCGCCAACCTCCCCCGTTGACGGTAGGCATCCACCCATCCCCTATATGCGCTGTGCCCGGCGCTCACGTGATCAGCGGGACCTGCTGATCCAGGCGTCCGCACCCGATAGGTGCTGCGAGCGATATGCGCTTGTGCCTACGACCATAACCGCAGGTCACGCCGGTTGTCCACACCCTGCGAACACAAAACATTACTGATAGTGATTTACGCTGGGAGTGAGCTCCAAAACGCCTCAACGGCCTCACCTGTCACAGGGGCTGAGTAGGCTCGATCACGTGGAGCCTTTCTTGGTCCAGGTCACCGTGCGCGGCTATGAGCTGGACACCCAGGGACACCTC
Organism: Hamadaea sp. NPDC051192; assembly: GCF_040682475.1. Classification (NCBI taxonomy): domain Bacteria; kingdom Bacillati; phylum Actinomycetota; class Actinomycetes; order Micromonosporales; family Micromonosporaceae; genus Hamadaea; species Hamadaea sp. NPDC051192. The sequence goes on along the minus strand of NZ_JBFBAZ010000202.1, from coordinate 1,099 downwards.
AACCAGGCCGTCTATCTGCAATACGGCGAGCACGCCCGGTGGGAGTGCCTGCGGGCGGCCGGGCTGTCCCAGGACCGGCTGATCGCCAGCGGCGTCGGGCCGGTCGCCCTGGAGGTCACCGTGCGGTACCTGCGGGAACTGCGGGGCGGCGACGTGGTCGACGTCACCTGCGAGTTCGAGTGGGGCGAGGGGAAGACCTTCCGCATCCGGCAGGATCTGCGCCGGCCCGACGGCACGCCGGTGGCGGAGCTGACCGGGGTCGGCGGACTGCTCGACCTGACCGCGCGCCGGCTGGTCACCGACCCGGCGGGGCGGTTCCGCGCCCTCGCGACGAAGCCCGAGCTGATGGGTCTGTAGCGGCGCGGGCGTCACCGGCGGGTGATGCGAAACCCGACCAACCGGAGTACTCTCACCGCTACGACGCCCGTTCCGGATGTGTTCCCCCGTGCGCACCCGGCCGGGCGTCGCTTACTTCCTCGATCACCGCCCACTCTGTTCAGTGAACGCACTGAACAGATTGCGAAAAGGTTGCGGCCGGGATAGCGAAAGGGTGACGAGCCCTCCCGCGCGCTCACACGTCCGGTAGAAATACCCTCATGGCAGATCGGAACGCGAACATCCTGCTGTCCACTGAGGACCTTGTGGCGGCGGTCAAGACGTTCGCTTCGGCGCACGGCGGAGGCAAAGCCGCCGTGGAGTACCTCGGCAAACGTGGCGCACTGGTCATCGTGACCGGTGCCGACGGCGAGGAGACGCAGCTGCCGACGACCAGCATCGAGGTCGCCCGCGACGCCTGCGGCCAGGCGGGTGTCGCCGTGGACAACGGGTGGGACAACGAGCTGACGGACCTCATCCGGCCCAGCAACGACCTCTGGCGGTCGCGGGGCCGCAGCATGTCCCGCTGATCTCGCCAGCCGGCCTCTCTAGCAGACCTCCCCGAAGCGCCGTCCCGCCGGGCCGCCCACCCCAGACTTCCCACCGGATCAGGGTTCCAGGTCGAATCATGCGTCATGATTCGACCCAGATCCCTGATCCAGCGCGCAATGCGGCCAGCGCGCAATGCGGCCAGCGCGCAATGCGGCCAGCGCGCAATGCGGCC